>NZ_JAGGLG010000006.1 GCF_017874315.1 Symbiobacterium terraclitae
TACTGGGCAGCCCTTGCCTTTGGCTAACGGGCTGGTGCCACCTCGCCCGTATTGGACTTTCACCAACAAGTCAGCGCCCATGCTGGGCGCACCGCAGAAAACCCGGGCGAGCCAGTGGCTCGCCCGGGCCTTCGTATGCGTTTACATTCCGGCCAGCGCCACCCGTACCAGTTCGGAGACCGGCCCGGGCAGGACGCCCAGCAGCAGGGTACCCACCGTGGCGATGACCAGCACCACCTCGGCGGCGGTGCGGGCGGGGGCGTACACCTCGGCCCCCTCCTCCGCCACAGGCGCCGCCTTCGTGCGGGTGAAGGCCGTGCCGATCACCTTCAGGTAGACGTAGGCGGAGATGCCGGTGGAGAGGATGAGACCGGTCAGCACGATCCAGGCGCTGCCGCGCACCGCGGCGATCGCCAGCAGGAACTTGCCCACGAAGCCGCCCGCCGGCGGGATGCCGGCCAGGCCGAAGAAGAGCAGGGCCAGACAGGCGCCGACCCAGGGCTTCCGGTAGAAGAGCCCCTTCAGGTTGGCGATCTGCGAGCCGTCCACCCCCTCGGCCTCCAGGATCCGCACCACGGCGAAGATGCCCATGGTGGCGAAGCCGTAGGCGGCCAGGTAGTACGCGGCGGCAGAGAGCCCGTCCAGGCCGAGGCCGGGGATCGCCATGATCAGGTAGCCGGCGTTGGCGATGCCCGAGTAGGCCATCAGCCGCTTCAGATCGCTCTGCCAGATGCCCACCGTCGAGCCCAGCATCATCGAGGCGAAGGCCAGGATCGAGAGCGGCAGCAGGAAGGACGGCTGGTACTCGGCGGGAACCGCAGCGACCAGCAGGCGGGCCATGGCGGCAAACGCGGCCGCCTTGGTGCCGATGGCCATGAAAGCGGTCACCGGCGTCGGCGAGCCCTGGTAGACATCAGGCGCCCAGATGTGGAACGGCACCAGCGCCATCTTGAAGGCGAGGCCGACGATGGCGAGCCCAACGCCCACCTTGTAGTAGAGCCCAACCGCCCAGGAGCCCTCGCTGCTGAAAGCACGGGCCGATTCAGCGATGCCGGCGATGGACATGCTGCCCGTGGCGCCGTAGATCAGGGCGAAGCCGAAGATGAGGAAGGCGGCGGCCACCGATCCGAGCACGAAGTACTTGAAGGCGGCCTCCCGGGCGGCCGTGCGCTCGGGCGCAAACGCGATCATCACGTACAGCGCCAGCGAAAGCAGCTCGATGCCCAGGAAGATCACCATCAGGTTGCCGGCGCCGCCCAGGAGCACCATGCCCATGGCGCCCCAGAGCAGCAGGGCGAGGTAGCCGGACCGGTCCTCGTGCAGCCGGCCGACGGAGAGCAGGACCGCCAGCAGGGCGGCGATCAGCAGCACCAGCCCGTAGACGGCGGCGAAGCGGTCCATCACGAGCATGCCCGCGAAGCCGGACGGCTCGGCCGCACCCTGCCAGAGCGGCAGCAGGTAGTACCCGGCGACCAGCACGGCGCCGATGGCCGTGAAGTACATGGCCGCCTGGATCTTCTTGTAGTCGAAGAACAGGTCGAGCAGCAGGATCAGCAGCGCCCCGGCGGCCAGCGCCAGGAGCGGCGCCGCTATCGTGAAGTTGAGATCGACAGGCACGCGAGCCCCTCCTTACATGACCACCGGGTGCTTATACGTAGAACACGTAGTACGCGACCACCAGCACCACGCCGCCGAAGACGGTGAGCGCATAGGAGCGAACCAGGCCGTTCTGCCAGTGGCGCAGCATGCCGCCCAGCTCCCGGGCCACTGCGCCCAGGCCGTTGACGACGCCGTCGATCGCCCGGGGATCGAACAGGTCGCCGACGAACTCGGCCATCGCCTTCGCAGGCTGCACGAACAGGTAATCGTACAGGGTGTCCACATAGAACATGTTGTACAGAATGCCCGGCTTGTGCAGCGGATCGAGCTCGACCGCCCGGCGCAGCCCGTCGGGCCGGTAGAGGTACCAGGAGACGGCGCCGCCGATGAGAGCCACCGCCACGGAGAGCCCGGCCACCAGCGGGTTGATGGCTTCGGCGTGCAGCTCCAAGGTCGGGAAGGCCGGCTCCAGGGCGGAGAGCTGGTAGTGGCCGAAGAAGAGCCAGCCCGAGACCACCGAGAGCACCGCCAGGATGGCCACCGGCCACTTCATGGCGGCAGGCGTCTCGTGGTGGTGATCGTGGTGGGCATGTGCGTCGTGGGCGTGCACGGCAGCCTGCGCCCGGCCCTTCTTCTTGCCGACGACCTTGGCCGCCGGCGCCCAAGCGTCGCCCAGGAAGACCAGGCTGAAGAGCCGCACGTTGTAGAAGGCCGTCATGCCGGCCGCCAGCACGGCGATGACGAAGAGCGCCCACTGGTGCTCGTGGTAGGCCGCCAGCAGGATCTCATCCTTGGAGAAGAAGCCGGCAAACGGCGGCAGGCCGATCAGGGCCAGGGCGGCGACGCCGAAGCAGATGGCGGCGAAGCGGTCGCGGTACCAGAGGCCGCCCATGTGCCGGATGTCCTGGTCGCCGTTGTAATGGTGGACCACGATGCCGGCGGTGAGGAAGAGGCCGGCCTTGAAGAAGGCGTGGGTGAAGAAGTGGAAGTCAGCGGCCACGTAGGCGCCGAGGCCGTTGGCCAGGAACATGTAGCCGATCTGGGACAGGGTCGAGAACGCCAGCACCCGCTTGATGTCGAACTGGCCGGCCGCCACCAGGGCGCCGAAGAGGGCGCCCAGGCCGCCCACCCAGGCGACGGCCAGGGCCGCGCCGGAGGCCATCTCGTAGATCGGGTGGGCCCGGGAGACCAGGTAGACGCCGGCCGTGACCATGGTCGCGGCGTGGATGAGCGCCGACACCGGGGTCGGGCCCTCCATGGCGTACGGGAGCCAGGTGTGCAGCGGCAGCTGGGCCGACTTGGCCACGGCGCCGATCAGCAGCAGCAGGCCGATCAGGTTGAGGGCGGCGTTGCTGCCCTGGCCCTGTGCGATGGCGCCGAAGACATCGGTGAACTTGAAGGAGCCGAAGTTGGCGTAGATGAACGCGATGCCCGCGAACAGGCCCGCCTCGCCGATGATGTTCATGACGAACGCCTTGATGGCGGCGTTCTGCGCCGAGGGCTTCGTGAAGTAGAAGCCGATCAGCATGTAGGAGGCGAGGCCGACGCAGCCCCAGCCGATGGCCAGGCCGATGAAGTTGTCCGAGAGCACCAGCAGCGACATGGCGTAGATGAAGAAGTTCATCTTCGCCATGAAGCGGCCGTAGGACTCGTCATCCCGCATGTAGGCCGTGGAGTAGATGTGGATCAGCAGGCCGGCCCCGGTGACGACGAGCGCCCACCAGATGGAGAGCCCGTCGGCCACCAGGCCGAGGCTCGCCACGGCGCCCCAGGAGGTGAGGGCGGAGCGGATCGGTTCCGTACCGGCGGCGCCGTAGTACTGCACCGCCAGCGCCACCACCATCGCGAACGCGGCTGCGACGGAGCCGCAGGCCACCCAGGACACCGTGGTCTTCGACCAGGTGTTCCGGAAGTAGCCCACGATCGCCGCGCTCAGGAGCGGGACGACGACGATGGCCGGCAGCATCCAGGCGAGGTCCATGGTCACACTTCCTTCCCGGGTGGATTAGCGCTTCAGCTCGGTGATCTCGTCCACGTCGGCGTGCTCGCGGCGCCTGAACAGCAGCACCGTGAGCGCCAGGCCGATGGCCACCTCGGCGGCGGCGACGGTGATCACCAGGAAGGCCATGATCTGGCCCTCGTAGCCGCCGTGGGCGCGGCCGAAGGCGACGAACAGCAGGTTGGCCGAGTTCAGCATCAGCTCGATGGACATCAGCATGGCCAGCGGGCTGCGCCGCACCAGGACGCCGATGCCGCCGAGGGCGAACAGGACGGCGGAGAGGGCGACGTAGGCATTCAGCGCGAATGCGGGCATCATCTGGCTCTCCTCCCCCCTACGCCTTCTGACGGCCGACGAGGATCATGACCCCGATCACGGCCACCATCAGGATGAATGCGATCACTTCGAACGGGAACACATACGTGGTGAGCAGCTGGTAGCCGAACTCACGCACCGTGCCGAACTGGCCGGGCACCTGCGTCCAGCCCTTGCCGCCCTCGGCGCCGAACAGGCCGACGATGCCCAGCATCACCAGCAGGGCGCCGCCCACCGAGAAGCCGGCGATGGCGGAGCGGGTCAGCTTGCCGGCGTCCTTCTCCACCGGGTCCTTGCGGGCCGAGAGCAGCGCGATCACGAACAGGAAGAGGATCATGACGGCGCCGCCGTAGACGATCAGCTGGATCACCGCGAGGAACTCGCTCTGCAGGCTGAGGTAGAGCGCCGCCAGCCCGACGAAGCTGAAGACGGTTGCGATCACCTGGTGCACGGGCTGCTTGGCCAGGATCACCCCGAGGATGCCGGCGACGGCCATCAGCCCCGCAACGATGAAGAGGAGGTTCATGAGTTCACCGCCTTACGCCGGAACGGGGGGTAGACGTTCAGGGGAACCTTGAAGCCCGAGGGATTCCGGTTCAGCAGCTGATCCTTCTGCAGGATCAGCGACTCCCGCGTGAAGTCGGCCAGCTCGTACTCCTGCGTAAGGTGCAGGCACTCCGTGGGGCAGGCCTCCTCGCACATGCCGCAGAAGATGCAGCGGAGCAGGTCCACCTGGTACTTGTACCCGTACCGCTCGCCGGGGCTGTGCGGGTTGTCGGGGTCGTTCTCGGCCGCCAGCACCGTGATGGCCGCCGCCGGGCAGGCCACCTGGCACAGCTCGCAGCCGACGCACATCTCCAGCCCGTTCTCGTACATCCGGAGCTCGTGCCGGCCCCGGAAGCGCGGAGGCCGCACCCGCTTTACGTCGGGATAGTTCAGGGTTACCTTCTTGCGGAACAGGACCTTCAGGGTCGTCGCCATGCCCTTGGCGATCGCCGCGAGTCCATTCATGTCAGAACACCTCCCCTACCTGCGGGCTACGCCCACAGGGCGACGTAGATGGCCGTGCCCACCAGGTTCAGGGCCGCCACCGGGAGCAGCACCTTCCAGCCGAAGACCATCAGCCGGTCGTAGCGGAAGCGGGGGAAGGTGCACTTGATCCAGTAGAGGACGAAGAGCATGAAGCAGACCTTGATCAGGAACCAGGCGAAGCCGGGGATGAAGCTGAGGCCGAACCACGGGTTGTAGCCGCCGAGGAAGAACGTGGTGGTCAGCACGGCGGAGTTCACGGCGTGGGTCAGCTCGCTCAGGAAAAAGAGGCCGAACCGCATGCCGCCGTAGTCGGTGTGGTAGCCGCCGACGAGCTCCGTCTCGCCTTCCGGCAGGTCGAAGGGCGTCCAGCCGGCCTCGGCGAGGCTCGCGGTGAAGTAGACCAGGAAGCCGAGGAACTGCGGCACGAGGTTGATCAGGTTCCGCTGGCTCTCCACGATGTCGAACATCGAGACCGAGCCCGACAGCAGGATGACGCCCAGGAGCGCCATCGCCATGGCCAGCTCGTAGGAGATCATCTGGGCGGTGGAGCGCATGGAGCCCAGCAGGCCGTACTTGTTCTGCGAAGCCCAGCCGCCGAGGGCGACGCCGTAGACGCTCATCGACGAGACGGCCAGCAGCACCAGCACGCCGGCGTTGGGGTCGGCCATCACCGACCACTCGCCCCGCGGGGCCCAGGGGATGACGACCCAGACGCCCAGCGCGGTGAAGAAGGCGATGATCGGCGCCAGCCGGTAGATCAGCGGGTCCGCCTTCTCCGGGACGATGTCCTCCTTGAAGAGCATCTTCACCACGTCGGCAATCGGCTGCAGCACGCCCCACGGGCCGACCTTGACGGGGCCGAGCCGGTAGGAGAAGTAGCCGAGGAACTTCCGCATGAAGAGCAGGAAGACGGCGACGGTCAGCGTAACGGAGACGGCCAGCACCAGCGCCTTCACGAGCATGATCAGCAGCGTCATCATGTCAGTCCGCCACCTCCACTGCCAGCTTCGCCACGGAGACGGCCACCGGGGCGGAGCCACGGGTCAGCGCATTCACGGGAGCGGTGCTCAGGCGCCGGATCGCCTGCACGGTGCCGGCCACCACCCGCTTGTCGACCGATGCGGTGAGGGCCAGCTTCGCCTCGCCCGCCGCCAGCTCCACCCGGTCGCCCTCGGCGATCCCGAGGCGGGCGGCGTCTGCGGGGTTGAAGAGTGCGGCCGCCTTCGGCAGCACGTGGTTGAACTCGGCGTCGAACTGCGCCGTGGAACCGCCGGCGTAGAGGCGGTCCACCGGCACCAGCCAGAGCTCGTTCTCGCCGGCCGCCCGGGCGGGCTCGCTCTCGGCGGCCGCACCCTGCAGCAGCGAGACCGGGGCGCCCTTCAGCACGGTGCCCTCCTCCAGCTTGCCGACCAGCCGGGCGATCTCCGCCGCGGTGGCGGCCGGCGAGGAGGCGATCTTCACGCCCAGGGCGGCGGCGAGGCCCACGAGGATGTCGCCGTCAGGCTGCGCCTGGCCCTCGAGCCGCTTGGCGGCCTTGACGGTCTGCACGGCGCCGTCGAGGGCGGTGTAGGAGCCGGTCTTCTCGCCCAGGGTCGCGGCGGGAAGCACCACGTCGGCCAGCGCGACCGTCTCGTTCATGAACAGGTCCGCGACGACCACGAAGGCCTTCTCCAGGGCCGCCTGAACCAGGTTCCGGTCGGGGTAGGTGTTCATCAGGTTGGCGCCGGCCAGGTAGAGGGCATCGATCTGGCCCTCGGCGGCGGCCTTCAGCATGCCGGCGGTGTCGAGGCCGGCCTCGGCGGGCAGGCTCCGGGTAGTCCAGACGCCCGCCACCGCGTCGCGGCCGCGGCTGTCGGACGCGCTGTTGAAGCCGGGCAGGTAGCCGGGCAGCACACCCATGGCCTCGGCGCCGCGGCTGTTGTTCTGCGCACCGGGCACCAGGATCGAGACCGGGTTGCCGGCCGACTTCAGGGCCGCGGCCAGTTCGAGCAGCGCCCGGCCCGTCTGGGCGTTCTCGCCGCTCCAGACCACGGCGACCCGCTTGCCGCCTCCGATGAGGGCGGCCATCTCCTTCAGGGTCTCCGGGTCAGCGCCGGACGCCGCGGGCTTGGCCCCACCGACGACGGCGGCCAGGGCCCGCAGCACGCCGGCGGTCTCGCCGGGCTTCAGCTGGATGCGGGCGTGCCGGCCGCGGTACTTGGGCAGCACCGAGCCGATCAGGGCGATCTTCGCCAGCTTGCGGTCGGCCATGCGCCGGATCCGCAGGTCCATCACCGGGGCGGTCTCGGCCGGATCCACGTCCACGACGAGGATCGCCTGGGCCGAGGAGAGGTCGGCCTGCCGGCCCGGGAAGGTACCGACGGAGGCGACGACCTGGCCGGTCACGCGGTGGTCGATGTTGTTGGTCTTGAGCGCCAGGCGGGCGAACTTGGAGAGCAGGTAGGCCTCCTCGTTCGTCAGCTTGCCGCCGCCGATGACGCCGAAGCCCTTGCCGCCCTTCTCGGCGGCGACGGCCTTGAACCGCTCGGCGATCACCGCGAAGGCCTCGGCCCAGGTCACCGGCACAAACTGCCCGTCGCGCTTCACCATGGGCCGGGTGATGCGCGCTTCAGCCTGTGCAAACTTGTAGTTGAAGCGGCCCCGGTCGCAGAGCCAGCCGTTGTCGATCTCCGGGTTCTCCCGGTTGGTGAGCCGGAGCAGCTGGCCGTGCCGGAACTCGAGGTTGACGTTGCAGCCCACCGAGCAGCCGGTGCAGACCGAAGGCGCCTTGGAGAGGTCCCACGGGCGGGCCTTGAACCGGTAGAGCTCGGAGGTGAGGGCGCCCACCGGGCAGAGCTCGATGGTGTTGCCGCTGAAGTAGGAGTTGTACTCCTGCCCCTCCATCGTGGTCACCGTGTTGAGGTGGCCGCGCTCCTCGATGATCAGGTTGCCTTCGGTGGCGACCTCCTCGTCGAAGCGCACGCAGCGCCGGCAGAGGATGCAGCGCTCGTTGTCGAGCACGATGAAGTTGCCCAGCTCCACCGCCTTGTTCTTGCGGATCTTGCCGTCCAGCAGGCGGCTGGTGGAGGGGCCGTGGGCGAAGGTCAGGTCCTGCAGGTCGCACTCGCCGCCCTTGTCGCAGACCGGGCAGTCCAGCGGGTGGTTCAGCAGGAGGAACTCCAGCACGCCCCGGCGTAGATCGGCGACCCGGTCGGTCTGGGTGTGGACGACCATGCCGTCGGTGACCGGCGTGGTGCAGGCGGGCTGGGGCTTGGGGATCTTCTCGATCTGAACCAGGCACATGCGGCAGACGCCGGCCGGGTCCAGCTTCGGGTGATAGCAGAAGACGGGGATCTCGATGCCGACGGTCTTGGCCGCCTCCACGAGCAGGGTGCCCTTCGGAACCCGCGCGGTGCGACCATCGATCGTCACGGTGACAAGCTGCTGCTCGCTCACGCCGGCCGCACCTCCTTCACGCGGTTGATATAGCGCTCGAGCTCCTCGGGGAACAGCTTCAGCAGGGAGACGGGGAACGTGACCGCAGCGTCGGAGAGCACGCAGATCGTGGTGCCGGCCATCTGGGTCTGCATGTCGGCGATCATCTTCAGGTCGCCCTCGGTGCCGCCGCCGGCCTTGATGCGGGCGAAGACCCGCTCCAGCCAGTGGGTGCCCTCGCGGCACGGCGTGCACTGGCCGCAGGACTCGTGGGAGTAGAACCGCGTCCAGTAGAGCGCCACGTCCACCAGGTCAACGGTGTCGTCGTAGACGATCACCGCCGCGGTGCCCAGCAGCGACCCCGCGGCCGCCACGGACTCGAAGTCCATGGGCACGTCCAGGTGCTCGGGCGTGAGCATCGGCGTCGACGAGCCGCCGGGCTGCACCGCCTTCAGCTTCCGGCCTGGCCGGAGACCGCCGGCGGTCTCGATCACCTCGCGCAGCGTGACGCCCATGGGCAGCTCGTAGTTGCCGGGGCGCTGCACGCAGCCGGAGACGGTGAAGAGCTTCGGGCCGCAGGACTTCGGATTCGACGGGTTGGCGGTGATCTTGGTGTACCACTCCCACCCGTTCTTCACGATGTGCGGCACGTTGGAGATGGTCTCCACGTTGTTGATGATGGTCGGGCAGCCGTAGAGGCCGACCACCGCCGGGAACGGGGGCTTGACCCGCGGCTCGCCGCGCCGGCCCTCCAGCGAGTTCAGCAGGGCCGACTCCTCGCCGCAGATGTAGGCGCTGGCGCCGCGGTGGACCGTGATCTCCTGGCTGAAGCCGGTGCCCAGGATGTTCTGGCCCACGTAGCCCTTCTTCCGGGCGTCCTCGATGGCCTTCATGAGGATCTCCGCGCCGCGCTTGAACTCGCCGCGGATGTAGATGAACGACTGGGTGATCCGGTTGGCGAAGGCGGTGATGATGATGCCCTCGATCAACTGGTGCGGATTGGCGTAGATCAGGGTGCGGTTGTTGCAGGTGCCGGGCTCAGACTCGTCGGCGTTGACCGTGAGGTAGCGGGGGCGGCCGTCGTTCGGCAGGAAACCCCACTTGACACCGGCCGGGAAGCCGGCGCCGCCGCGGCCGCGCAGGTTGGCCTTCTTGACCTCTTCCACGATGGCCTGGGGCTCCATGGAGGTCAGCGCCTTGCGCAGCGCCTGATACCCGCCCTGCGCCTCGTACACATCGATGTTGGTCAGGTCGACCTTCCCGATGCCCTTCGTGAGCACAGGTTCAAACTGCATCGCTTCTCGGCCTCCTTGTTACTCGCCCTTCTCCTCGGCCGGGGTCGCATTCGGGGCGTCAGCCGGAGCGGCCTCCGCCTCTTCGGCGGCCCGGGCCTCTTGGCAGGCGCAGGGGGCATCGACGAAGCCCGGCCACGTGTCCTGGTCCTCGCCGTTCATCAGCGGCAGCTTCTCCAGGAAGGCGTCGGGGCCCTTGCCGGCGCGCAGGTCGGCCACCAGGGCGTCGAACTTCGCCGGGGTCATCTTCACGACGTATTCGGTGTTCACGTGCATCACGGGGGCCAGGTCACACGCCGCCAGGCACTCGCCGGTCACCTCGAGGGTGATGAGGCCGTCGGGCGTGGTCTCCCCCACCTTGATGCCGAGGGTCTGCTCCATGTGCTGCACCAGCTTGTCGCCGCCGGCCAGCAGGTGGCAGGCCATGTTGCCGCAGACGGTGATCAGGTACTTGCCGATCGGCTGCCGCTTGAACATGGAGTAGAAGGAGCAGACCGAGTTGACGTAAGCGGGGGAGACGCCGCAGATCTCGGCGATCGCCTCGATGTCGGAGAGGGCGACGTAGCGCCCCTCGCGCTCCCGCATGGCCAGGTGGAGCAGCGGCAGGATGGCCGACCGCTCGCGGCCCTCAGGATAGCGGCGGAGGATCTCCGCCACCTCCTCCTTGCAGGTCTCCGGCCAGCGGGGCGGATGGACCTCCTGAACCGTGGCCTTCTTCTCGTGTTCAGCCATTTAGCGGTCCACCTCCCCGAAGATGGGATCGATGGTGGCGATGGCGCCGACCACGTCGGCGAGCATCTGGCCCTGCAGGAGCACCGGCAGCGAGTAGACGGCGTAGAACGAGGGCGGACGGACCCGTACCCGCATCGGCTTGTTGCCGCCGTCGGAGACCACGTAGAAGCCGATCTCGCCGCGGGGCGACTCGATGGCCTGGTAGACCTCGCCCGCCGGCACGTCGAAGCCGTGCTGCACCAGCTTGAAGTGGTGGATCAGGGCCTCCATCGAGTGCCTGACCTCCTGCTTGGGCGGCAGCACCAGCTTCCGGTCGTCGATGATGTGCCGGTCGTCCCAGGGCAGGTTGTCCAGCGCCTGGCGGATGATCTTCAGCGACTCGAACATCTCGTCGAAGGTGATGGCCACCCGGGACCAGGAGTCGCCGTCGGTGTACACCGGTACGTCGAAGTCGTAGTTCTCGTAGCCCAGGTACGGGTAATACTTGCGCACGTCGTAGTCGGAGCCGGTCACCCGCAGGTTGCGGCCGGTGAGGCCGTACTGCAGGGCCTGTTCGTAGGTGATGACGCTGACGCCCTTGGCCCGGTCCATGAAGATCGGGTTGTAGAGCATGACGTCCTTGAGCTCCTGAATGCGGCTCGGGGCCAGCTTCAGGAACTCCTCCACCATCTCCTTGAAGTTGTGGGGCAGATCGTAGGCCAGGCCGCCCACCCGCATGTAGGAGGGGTTCATGCGCTGGCCGGTGGTGTGCTCGAAGATGTCGAGGATGCGGTCGCGCAGCTCGAACGCCCAGAAGATGGGCGTGCCGATGTTGCCGTAGTCGAGGCCACCGGTGCCGAGGCCCACCAGGTGCGAGGCGATCCGGTTCAGCTCCAGCAGGATCACCCGGGCGACCCGGGCCTTCTCGGGGATGCGGTCCTCGATGCCGAGCAGCTTCTCCACGGCCATCACGTAGCCGGTGTTGTTGGAGATGGGCGCCAGGTAGTCCATGCGGTCCATGACCGTCGTGGCCTGGTTCCAGGTGAGGTGCTCGGCGGTCTTCTCGATGCCGGTGTGCAGGAAGCCCGTCTCGGGCTCAGCCTCGACGACGGTCTCGCCCTCGAGCACCAGCTTCACCCGCAGGACGCCGTGCGTCGCAGGGTGATGCGGGCCGATGGAGAGCTGCATGCGCTCGGGCCGCTGCTCGTCCAGGTGCAGTTCGTCTGCCATGCTCACCCTACTCTCCTTCCTTGGCGGGCTCCGTCTCGACGAACGGGTGGTACCGGTTCTCGTCGGCGGGCATCTCGAGGCTGATGAGGGCGCGCGGGCCGCGCAGCGGGTAGTCGCGCCGCAGCGGGTGGCCCTCCCAGTCGTCGGGGTTCAGGATGCGGGTCAGGTTCGGGTGGTTCACGATGTTGAGGCCGAACTGGTCCCAGATCTCCCGCTCGGCCGCGTTCGCCATGGCCCAGATGTGGCTCAGGGTGTGCACCGGCTCCCTCTCGTCGAGCTTCACGCGCACCCGGATCATGCCGAGGCCCTTGGCGCCCTTCGGATCCTGGGCCGGCATCTCCCTGAGGTGGTAGACCAGCTCAAAGCGCGGCTCCCGCTTGGGGTAGTAGTCGACCGCGGTGATGTCGACCAGCATGTGAAAGCCCCGCTCCTTGAGCCACAGGGCCACCGGCAGGTGAACGTCGCTGGCGACGTAAACCTGCGGGATCCGGTCGTTGGTCATCGGGATGACCTCGACCTTGCCAGGGAAAGCCTCGAGCAGGGCGGGGATGACCTCATTGATCACGCGCTCGCGGGCGGCGTCGACCCGCTCGTGCATCGCATTAGCCACGGATGATTACGCCTCCCCTCGGGTCGTCCTTGCGAATCTGATCGCGGAGCTTCTGCACCGCGTAGATGACCGCTTCCGGGGTCGGCGGGCAGCCCGGCACGTAGATGTCCACCGGCAGCATGTTGTCGACGCCCTGCATGATGGCGTAGTTGTCGAAGATGCCGCCGGTCGAGGCGCAGGCCCCGAACGCCACCACCCACTTGGGTTCCAGCATCTGGCTGTAGACCTGCTTGATCACCGGCGCCATCTTGTTGGAGACGCGGCCGGAGACGAACATCAGGTCAGCCTGCCGGGGAGAGGCACGGAAAGCCTCGGAGCCGAACCGCGCGATGTCGTAGCGCGGACCCGAGGCCAGGTTCATCATCTCGATGGCGCAGCAAGCCAGGCCGAAGGTGAGCGGCCACACGGAGTTGGCCTGCGCCCAGCGCAGGAACGAGTCGACTGTGGTGGTCAGGAAGCCACCCTGGTCCTTGAACACACCGTCCGTGCTCATCGCCAGTTGAAGCCCCCCTTCTTCCAGACATAGGCATAGCCCACGGCCAGAACGGCCATGAAGGTAACCATCTCAAGGAGTCCAAACGCCCCCAGGGAGCGCAGGTTGACCGCCCAGGGGTAGAACGACGCCGTCTCGACGTCGAATACGACGAACAGCATGGCCACCAGGTAGAACTTCACCGGGAAGCGCCCGGCAAACGGGGCCGTGGGATGACCGGACTCATAAGGCAGGAGCTTGTACGGTTCGGGCTTCTTGCGCCCGAAACTGGTGCCCAGAACGCTCATGGCGGCCGCAAAGACGAGCGCGACCAGCAAGTAGATGAGCAAGGGCAGATAGGGATGCATTCGCCAGCCTCCTTCGGGTTACAGTAGGGTAAACGAAGCGCGAACGCTTGTGAACACCGGAACGAGCCAGGGACAGATAACCGAACTTTCAGTCTGCAGGACCAGGCCAAAAGTAGGTCAGACTCTTGTAGACAGTATACCAAGGTGCCATACCATATGTCATCCCGATTGTGAATGAGCGCTCAAGCAAAAAACGGGCCTAACGCCCGTTCCTGCCGTTCCCACTTGGCTTCCAGCCAGAGGCGGCCATCATCCGGGGGCATCGGAGCGGTCCACCCTTTCACGATATCCAGTTATGAGATTCAGTTCTAGAATATCTCCGACCCCAACTAATGATACTAAAAGCTCGTAGACGTGGTCAAGCCATGTGGCGGCAGGTACCTCCCTGGCCGCCACCAGCTCCACCTGCCGTTCGCTGGCACTGCTGCCAGGCGTCTCCACCCGGACGCGGCCCAGCTGCTGGCCGGCGCGCACGGGCGCACGCAGGGGGATGGCCAGGTCGACCTCCATGGGGGGCGCCTCTGCGGCGGTGCGCGGCAGCACCACGGCGAGGTCGCGCTCGAATGCCACGGGAACCGCGCGCCGCTTGCCCCCCCTCACCGGCAGGTGCACGAGCACCTCCCCGGCCCGCCCCAGCCGGGCCAGCCGGAAGTTGCGGAAGCCCCACTCCAGCAGGGCCGCAGACTCCCGCCACCGGTTGGACGCGTTCAGCACGACCGCGATCAGCTTCTGCTCGTCCCGGGTCACGCTGGAGACCAGGCAGGCCCCGGCCGCCCCGGTGGTGCCGGTCTTCACGCCGTCGGCGCCCTCCAACCACGTGAGCAGCCGGTTGGTGTTGTAGAGCACCACCGTGCGGCCCAGCTCCTCGTAGGTCAGCTCCTTGACGGGCGTGGCCACGATCTCGGCGAACAGCGGGTTCTGCAGCGCCGCCCGGGTGATGACCGCCAGGTCGTAGGCGGTGCTGAGGTGGTCGGGGTGGGTGAGGCCGTGGGGGTTGACGAAGTGCGAGTTC
This sequence comes from Symbiobacterium terraclitae, assembly GCF_017874315.1. NCBI lineage: Bacteria > Bacillati > Bacillota > Clostridia > Eubacteriales > Symbiobacteriaceae > Symbiobacterium > Symbiobacterium terraclitae. The sequence goes on from NZ_JAGGLG010000006.1 coordinate 14,055, forward strand.
TTCGCCCCGAGCCGCTGGGCGCGCTCGTTCATGAGCACGGCGAAGTCCTCCACCGAACCGGCGATGGCCTCGGCGATGGCCACCGCGGCGTCGTTGCCCGAGCGCAGCAGGAGCCCGTAGACCAGGTCGTGGAGGGAGTGCACCTCCCCCTCCCGCAGGTACATCGAGCTGCCGGGCGTCGTAGCCGCCCGCCTGGAGATCTTCACCTTGGCGTTCAGGTCGCCCCGCTCCAGGGCGATGAGCCCGGTGAGCACCTTGGTGGTGCTGGCCGGGTGGAGCCGCTTGTGGGCGTTGTGCTCCCAGAGCACGTCGCCGGTGGCGGCGTCCATCAGCACGGCGCCGTGCGCCCAGATCTGGGGCGGGGACTCCACCTGCTCCCTGTAGTGCTCGATCAGCGGGACCGGCCTGACCGCCGCCGCCCGGACCGCCGCCGCAGCCGGTTCACCCGCGGCGACCAGCATGAGCAGCGTGATAAAGAAGGAAAGGATCCGATGCACGACGCGCCACCTCCACGGGGTAGTATGGTGCGCCGCGGCGCGGCGGTATCCTTGGCAAGTTATCGGCTGAACTGGGCACAGGCGGGCGATCTGCGAGCGTTCGGCATGCGGCCCGGTTCCCGGCCGGTCCGGCCGGACCTGCGGCCGATCTCGGCGGTGCCCGCTTTGCGAGACGCGAAGAGTCCGGCCGCAACGGGCCGGACTCGCCTTACTCGCTCTTTTCGCTCTTGAAGTTGATCCAGTAGGGACCGCCCTCCAGTCCGTGCTGGACGGGCTCGCCGTTGAGCGTGATCTCCAGGCCGGCCACGAAGCCGATGCGCACCCGGAAGCCGTCGCCCTGGAACGAGAGGGGACCGCTCGCCTTCGCTGAGAACAGTTCCTCGCCGGAGGCGCTGTAGACGGCAAGCCAGGGGAATCCCTGCTTGAAGTCCATATGCAGGTCGATTGGCGATGCGGAGATCGTGATGTCGACCTCGTCGCCGACCGGCTTGCCAACCGTGATCACGGGCTTCGCCGGCTCAGGCGGTGGCTCGGGCTCCGGTTCGGGTTCGGGTTCGGGCTCCACCGCGGGCGGGGGCGATTCCGAGCTGGGCTGCTGCGCCACCGGCTCGCTGGGCGGGGGCTCCGGCCCGGCTGCCTGCTGCGACCAGAGCCAGTAGCCCAGGCCGGCGAGCGGCAGGATGACGATCAGCGAGACGAGGATCCGCCGGGCGATGTAGACGCCGGGCCCTGGGCCGCGCTGCCGCCGCTTCGTCCGGCCCCGGCCGGACCGGCGGGGGGCCTGCACGAAGGCAGGGGGTCTGGGCGCCGGGGCCGTACGCGGCTCGGCGGGACTCGCTGCTGCCACCTCTGCCTCGGCGGTGCGCACCTCGGCCGAAATTGCCCCGTCCTCCTCAGGGGCGGCAGGGCGGTTCTTCCGCTCCTTGTACTCCTGCACGAGGGCCTCGCCGTCCAGGCCGAGGAAGTTGCCGTAGGTTCGCAGGAAACCCTTGACGTAGACCTCCCCGGGGATGAGGACAGTCCGTCCGGATTCGAGGGCCTCAATGTATTTCTTGCGGATTCGGGTCTCCTCTTCGACCTCCTGCAGCGTGATCCCCTTGGCCACGCGCGCCTCGCGCAACCGCCGGCCAATCTCTTCCATATGCTATCAACCTCCCGCTGCTGGGACGACCCCGGGTGGTAATCTATACCTCCAGATGCACCCATCTTCTCCAGCAACGGGCGAAATCCCTTCCACCAAGTCACACGTTTGCGAAAAGGTGCGGGCAGCGTAAATGTGCTGTGTGCGCGCCCTACTCCTCAGGTCGGGCGGGGACGATGATGCCGCCTGCCGCGGCGATGCGCGCCAGGCCCTGCTTGTGGCTCTCCTCGTCGTACGAGTCCACGAGGTTCTCGTCCACCGTGGCCCGCAGGCCGGCCTCGACGGCGGACTCCACCGCCGCCAGGACGCAGACGGGCGTGATCAGCCCCGTCACCAGGACCTCCTCCACCCCCTGCGCCTTGAGGAAGTCCAGAACCGCACGGCCGGAGCGCCCCACCATGCCGGCCGGGCCCTTCATCACGTACCCATCCACCAGCCGGTAGGTGGGCTTCTGGATCCAGATCAGGTCGTCGCCCAACCGCTCGAACGCCGCGGCGATGGCCGCCGTCGGCTGCCACCCCGGGGTGCCGTACTCGCAGTGTGGCGGGTAGAGCTTCAGCTCCTCCCTGTAGGCTTCGTACGCCTGGTCCATGTACGCCTCGAACCGGTCCTGCCCCATGGTCTCCTGCAGCATGCGCCGGTAGGTCACCAGGTGCTCCGGGTGGTGGAGCGGCGGGTGCGTGTCGGCGGTGGCCACCACGAACCCGCCCTCGGCGTGGACCGCGTCGATCAGGTCAGCGATGCGCCGCATCTTCGGGTCCGACCGCTGGAAGCTGGTCAGGCTGCCCTGCTCGTCGTTGAAATCGACCTGCGTGTCGATCACCAACAGCGCTCGCCTTGCCATCGGCAAGTCTCCCTCCTGTCTCTCCCCAGTCGCCGTTACGGGTGCAGGCGGTTGAGCAGGCGCGGGAAGGGAATGGTCTCCCGCACGTGCTCGAGGCCGCAGATCCAGGCCACCGTCCGCTCGATCCCCAGGCCGAAGCCGGAGTGGGGAACCGAGCCGAAGCGGCGCAGGTCGTAGTACCACCCGTATGTCTCCATGTCAAGCCCGTGCTCCTCGAACCGCCGCTTCAGCAGCTCGGGGTCGTGGATGCGCTCGGACCCGCCGATGATCTCGCCGTAGCCCTCGGGGGCCAGCAGGTCGGCGCCGAGCACCACCTCGGGGTTCTCGGGGTCGGGCTGCATGTAGAAGGCCTTCACCTTGACGGGGAACTTCTCCACGAACACCGGCTTGTCGAACTGCTGGGTGAGCACCGTCTCGTGGGGCGCGCCGAAGTCCTCGCCCCAGGGGATGGGCTCCCAGTCGTCGCCGGGCTTGTGCAGCTTCTTCAGCAGCTCCACGGCCTCGGTGTAGGTGATGCGCGGGAACGGCGGCTTCACCTTCTCGAGCATGCTGGTATCGCGCCCGAGAACCTTCAGGTCGGCCGCCCGGCGCTCCAGCACCCGCTGCACCACGTAGGAGACCATCTCCTCCTGGAGCTTCATGTTGTCCTCATGGGTGAAGTAGGCCGCCTCGGGCTCCACCATCCAGAACTCGATCAGGTGGCGGCGGGTCTTGGACTTCTCGGCCCGGAAGGTGGGCCCGAAGGTGTAGACCCGGCCCAGCGCCATGGCGGTGGCCTCCACGTACAGCTGCCCGGACTGGCTCAGGAAGGCCGGCTCGTCGTTGACGTAGGTGGTCTCGAACAGGTTGGCGCCACCCTCCGCCGCCGTGCCCATCAGGATGGGCGACTCGGTGAGGACGAAGCCGCGGTCCTGCAGGAACTGGTGGATCGCCATCGTGATCTCGTTGCGGATGCGCAGGATGGCCGCCTGGCGCGAGGAGCGCACCCACAGGTGCCGGTGGTCCATCAGGAACTCCGTGCCGTGCTCCTTGGGCGTGATGGGATACTCCTCGGCGATCTGGACGATCTCCAGCTCCTGCACGCCGATCTCATACCCTCCCGGAGCGCGGTCGTCCTTGCGCACCGTGCCGCGGATGATGATGGACGACTCCTGGGTCAGCCGCTTGCCGGCCTCGAAGACCTCCGGCGGCACGTCCTTGATGAAGAGCACGGCCTGGCAGACGCCGGTGCCGTCGCGGAAGATGATGAACTGGATCTTGCCGGAACTCCGGTAGTTCTGCACCCAGCCGCGCAGCTCCACCGTTTCGCCTTCATGCTGCGGCAGGTGACTGACGGTAACCCATTTCATGTGATTGGCCCTCCTGCGTGGGAACAGCATCTCCCCTGATGATACCACGCGAGCGGGCAAACTGGAAAACGATTTGGAGACGCCCACCTGGGGCGTCTCCGTGTGCGCCCGTTCTCAACCTACTTCTGACCGGCCTCTCAGGTCGGGCCGGCGCGGCCCGGGCCCTCTGCAGCCCATTCAGCCGCCGTGTCCGCACCCGAACGCTCCGCTCTCCCTGCGTCCATCGTTCCCGCACGGGAGTGGCCCAGCCCCTCCGCGGAAAGCGTGTCCGAACGGGCGCACCCCGCTCTCGCTCCGTCCATCGTCTCCGCACGTGGGCGGCCCAGCCCCTCCGCGGACAGCGTGTCCGAACCGGAGCACCCCGCTCTCGCTCCGTCCATCGTCTCCGCGCGTGGGCGGCCCAGCCCCTCCGCGGACAGCGTGTCCGAACCGGAGCACCCCGCTTTCGCTCCGCCTATCGTCTCCGCACGTGGGCGGCCCAGCCCCTCCGCGGACAGCGTGTCCGAACCGGAGCACCCCGCTCTCGCTCCGTCCATCGTCTCCGCATGGAAACAGCCCAGCCCCTCCCCGGTAAGCACGTCCGCACCGCAGCGGTCTGATGCCTCCACGCCCTGCGGTTCCGCGTCAGTGCGTGCCGACCCGTCCACGGCCAGCGTGGCCACGCCCAGCGCCCCGGCGCCTGCGTGCGCCGCGAGCGCGGGCCCGGCCTCTGCCACCAGCACGGAGACGCAGTCGAACCGGTCGCGGATGGCCGCCATCAGGCGGTGGGCCTCGGCCGGTGCGTTGGTGTGCACCACGGCGAGGTGCACCCGGTGCCCCTGCGCCCGCCGCTGGGCCAGGCTGACCATCCGCTCCACCGCCTGGCTCCACCCTCGCACAGTCGCCACCACCTCGATCACCGACTGGCCGATGTACAGCACCGGCTTGATGGCCAGAAGCCCGGCCAGCAGCGACTTGCTGAGGGAGACCCGTCCGGAGCGGCGCAGCTGGGTCAGCTGCGGGATGGCCGCATGGAGGGCGGCCCGCTCCCGCAATCGTTCGAGCAGGGCAGCGATCTGGCTCAGCGGGGCGCCCTCCAGCGCGGCCCGGGCCGCGGCCACGACCATCAGCCCCAGCGCCAGCGACGTGGTGCCCGAATCTACCACCTGAACCGCGCCGGCCGGCAGGACGGCCGCCGCCATCCGCGCGGCGTTGATCAGGCCGGACTTACTCTCCATCAGGTGGATCGAGAGCACCTGGTCGCCGTCCTGCGTCAGCTCCCGGTAGACCTGCTCGAACTCGGCCGGGGCCGGGGTGGACGTGGAAGGCGGCGTGTCGCCGCCCAGGAGTGCGTAGAAGCGCGCGGTGTCGTCCACGCCGTCCCGGTACACGGTGGAACCGAAGAAGATCGGAACGGGGACCACGGTAATGGACAGCTCTCTGCACAGGTCTGCCGGGACTCCCGCGGTGCTGTCAGTCACGATCCGCACGCTCATGGACGGCCCCCCTGAGTTGTGACCAGGTATTAACGGCAGGTTTTATTGCAGTTCGACAACGCGCCGCCTGTTCCTGCCCGGATCAACCATTGCCGTGCAGGCAACCCCAGGAGTTGCGAATAAACCGTGGTACAAATAAATGGAGCGTGAACTGGACGATAGGTTATAATCAAGGAAACAGCAGGATGCAGCCGAAGGAGGGAGGCCCATGTCCCACCTGTACGAACCGGACCGGCCCCGCTCCGCCCGGCGCGAGTGGCGCCGGCGGGAAGAGCGGCGCAGGCGCTACGCCCGCAGGCGTGCGGTCGCCCTCCTCGTCGTGACCGGGCTGCTGGTTGGACTGGGCTTCGGCATCCGCTGGGTCGTGCTGCGCCTGTCCGGGACCGCGGAGCCGACGGCTGCCCCGCCTTCCCGCACCCCGGACGCGCAGTCTCCGGCTGCACTGCCCTTCACGCCCGAACGCCTGATCCCGGGCCCCGACCTGAACGACGACGGCGTGCCGGAACGGATTGCGGTCTCCGCCCTCGAGGACGGGCGGATGCGGGTGGCGCTCCTCACCGGACCCGAGGATGAGCCGGGTATTGTCGGCCAGGTCGTCACCGTGGCCGAGGGCACGGTCGACATCGTGGTCCTTCCCCGTGCCGGGCACCTGCTGGTGTGGCGCGGTTCGCTGCCGGGTGAGGGTGAGCCGGTCGCGGTGGCGGTGGGTGGCGATACGGCCCTGGAGGCCCGGGGGGGCGAGCCCTTCTACCGGGCATGGTCGCTGGACATGAACTTCGGCCTGGTTCCCGCGGATTACTACGCCGCGGCGGCACCCCTTACTCCCCCCGAACCGACGGTCATCCTGGTGGACAAGGGCCTGAACGTACTCTGGCACTACCGCGACGGCGAGTTGGTGCAGACGGCGCGGGTCTCGACTGGACGGCACATCGCGGGCCCGGCCCCGAGTCCGGCGAACTGGGGCGAGAACATGGTGACGCCGCTGGGCCGGTTCACCGTCGACCGCCTGGTACCGGGGATGCCGTACTACAAGGAAGGGATCCCTGCACTGGACCCGGCGAACCCCCTGGGGACCAGGTGGATCGGCTTCAGCGTGTTCCCCGGCGACAACGGCTCGCTCTGGGCCATCCACGGCACCCACGCGCCGGAGAGCCTCGGCCGGTGGAACTCCGAGGGGTCGATCCTCATGAGCAACCGCGAGGTGGAGAAGCTGTACGATGCCGTGGAGCTGGGCACGCCCATCGTCATCCAGGACAGCCTGACCGGGCGTTAGTCTGGCCGCCCGGGGCTCGAGAAATGAAGGCGGCGACCCTCCCTCACGGGACGGTCGCCGTTTCTGTTGGCACGATCTTAGGGGTGCCTTTTCACTTCCCGGGGTCGCTGCCGGTGTCATCCGCCGGCCGGCCGCCGCCCGGGGCGTAGGTGGGATAGTACGGGGGCGAAGCCGCCTGCCCGTCGGTGCCGCCACCGTTGCCGCTCCGTCCGCCGGGCCGCCCGCTGCCGCCACGGCCCCTGCGAGCCCGCACGATGAGCCAGATCAGGCCGCCCACGAGCCCGCCCACCACCGCCAGGAAGAGCAGGACCGGGATCAGCGCCACGAGCCCGATCAGCAGCGACTCGGCCAGCGCGACGGTGTTGTGCCACGACTGCAGGAAGCCGTCACGAATGCGCTCGCCCAGCGTCTGCGGGTCGCGCACCGGCGTGGGTACGCCGGGCTCGTAGAGGTTCACCCGGATGGTGCTGAAGGCCACCTGATTGGCGAGGTAGTTGTACCGCCCCTTCAGCGACTCGAGGTCCGCGGTCACCCGGGCGATCTCGCGTTCGAGCTCGATCATCTCGGTGACCGAGCCGCTCTTCTCGTACAGCTTCCTGAGCTGAGCCAGGTGGGCCTCGCCGGTCTGAATGCGGGCCTCCAGGTCGAGGTACTCCTCGGTGACATCGTTGGTCCACTGCCGCAGGTCGATCTGCTCGCCCAGGGTGTTCATCAGGTCCAGGACCGACCCGTAGCTGCCGGCCGGCACCCGCACGGTCATGTTGACCCGACGCCCGCTCTCGCGGGTGCCCGTCACCCGGTTCTCCTGCACGTAGCCGCCGGCGGCGCGCACCGCCTCGTTGATGGCGTCCAGCGCATCGTCGACGTTGCGCACGCTCAGCTCGACCTCGGCGTTCTGGATGATCTTCCGGTCGGCGACCGATGCCGTCACGCTCGCCACGGGTGCGCCCGCCGTGTCGCGGATGGAGAGGGAAAGGGACTTCACCGCCCCGTCCGCAGGAGCCTGCGCCGCCGGTGCAGCCCCGGGCGCGGAGGCGTTGGAGCTGCCGCGGTACCCGCCCGTGGCCATCTCGCTGGAGCCGGACCCGCCCGCGCCACAGCCGGTGAGGACCACGCTCAGTATCAGGCCAAGCATGAGCCAGATGGTTCTCTTTCTCATCCGGAGCAACCCCTCTCTGTGACTCCGTCTCGCACAATAGACGTATGATCGACCCTACCCGTTTCCGGACTCCCACTCTGGGTGTTCTTCAAGTCTGAACGGTTTTCCTGTGCCGTCGAACGGGCTCGGGACGTGGCGGCCGCGCCGACGCGCGTGAACCCTGAAGTTCCGACGCTTTGAGAGCGGTTCCGAGGCTTGAGCCAGAGTGTCTGTCTGACGAACTCACGCCGCGTGCGGTTCTGAGGCAGTCTCAAACCGTCGGAGGTTCGCGGCGTCCAAGGGTGCCACGGGCGTACCGGGGGCCCCTGGGCATGCCGGGAGGTGTCAGGGCGTGCCGGAGGGGCCCAGGGCGTGCCGGAGGGGCCCAGGGCGTGCGGGGAGGCCCAGGGGATGCCGGGGCGGCCCGGGCACCGCAGCGCTGGTTGAACCCCGAAGTTCCGACGCTTTGAGAGTAGCTCCGAGGCTTGTGCTAGAGGGGCTATCTGGCGAACTCGCTTCGCCTGTGACTTCGCGGCAGTCTCAAACCGTCGGAGGTTCGCTGCGTCCAAGGAGGCCACGGGCGTACCGGGGGCCCCGGGGCATGCCGGGAGGTCTCAGGGCGTGCCGGAAGGGCCCAGAGCGTGCGGGGGGACCCAGGGGATGCCGGGCGGCCCAGGGGATGACTGGGCGGCCCAGGGGATGCCGGGTTGGCCCGGGCGCCGCGGCGCTGGTTGAACCCCGAAGTTCCGACGCTTTGAGCGTAGCTCCGAGGCTTGTGCTAGAGGGGCTGTCTGTCGAACTCTCTCCGCGTGCGGCTCCGAGGCAGTCTCAAACCGTCGGAGGTTCGCTGCGTCCCCGGGGTCCCAGGGCGTTTCGAGGGTGCTGGGGGTGCCGGGAGGCCCAGGGGTGCCGAGGGGGCCGGGGCATCCCGGGCGCCGAGGCGCTGGTTGAACCCCGAAGTTCCGACGCTTTGAGCGTAGCTCCGAGGCTTGTGCTAGAGGGGCTATCTGGCGAACTCGCTTCGCCTGTGACTTCGCGGCAGTCTCAAACCGTCGGAGGTTCGCTGCGTCCAAGGGGTCCACGGGCGTACCGGGGGTCCCAGGGCATGCCGGGAGGTCTCAGGGCGTGCCGGAGGGGCCCAGGGGATGCCGGGGCGCCCCAGGGGATGCCGGGGGGCCCACGGGGTGCTGAGGGGGCCGGGGCGTCCCGGGCGGCGCTGGTTGAACCCCGAAGTTCCGGCGCCTTGAGAGCAGCTCCGAGGCTTGTGCTAGAGGGGCCGCCTGGCGAACTCGCTTCGCCTGTGACTTCGAGGCAGTCTCAAACCGTCGGAGGTTCGCGACTGTCGATCACCGAGCACCTCAGGACCAGCCGTCCCGTCCCCGAGCCGAGCCAACAGAAAACGCAGTGGTGCACGGCGTGCACCACTGCGAAAGGCGATGTTCGTTCCAGATCACTACACCGGCGGGACGGCGTGCTTCTTCTCCGGCCAGCGGAGCTGCTTGCTCTCGTAGAAGGCGAACCGGGCCAGCAGCTCGTCCCGAACACGGTCAAAGGGGATGATGGCGTCGACGATCAGCTCGGAGGCCAGGCGGTAGATGTCGATGTCCCGCCGGTACTCCTCCCGGAGCTGGGCGACGTAGGCCTCCCGCTCCTCCGGTGGCTTCTCGGCGATCTTGTTGGCGTACACGGCGTTCACCGCGGCCTCGGGTCCCATCACCGCGATCGAGGCCGTCGGCAGGGCCAGCGTGCAGTCCGGCTCGAAGCCGGGACCGGCCATAGCGTAGAGGCCCGCGCCATAGGCCTTGCGCACCACCAGGCAGATCTTCGGCACCGTCGCCTCGCTGACAGCCGCGATGAACTTGGCCCCGTGCCGGATAATGCCCTGCCGCTCCACCTTCGTGCCAATCATGAAGCCCGGGACGTCGGCCAGGAAGAGCAGGGGGATCTCGAAGGCGTCGCAGAGCCAGATGAAGCGGGCGGCCTTGTCGGCCGAGTCGACGAAGAGCACCCCGCCCTTGACTCGCGGCTGGTTGGCCACGATGCCCACCACGCGGCCGCCCATCCGGGCGAAGCCGGTGATCAGCTCGGGCGCAAACCGCTTCTTGATCTCGAACCAGGTGCCCTCGTCGATGATGCGGTCGATCAGCTCGTACATGTCAAAGGCGGCGTTCTGGTTGACCGGGATGATCTCCTCCAGCAACCGGCCGGACCTCGGCTCCACCGGCGCGGTGTCTGCGGGCCGCTCGCCGGTACGCTGCGGGAAGTAGCTCAGGTAGCGCCTGGCGAGCTGGATGGCCTCCTCCTCGCTCTCGCACAGCACGTCGCCGCAACCGGAGATCGCCGTGTGCATCTCCGCGCCGCCCATCTCCTCCAGCGTCACCTTCTCGCCGATCACCATCTCGGCCATGCGGGGCGATCCCAGATACATGGAGGCGTTGCCCTTCACCATGAGGACAACGTCGCAGAAGGCCGGGATGTACGCCCCACCGGCCGCGCTCGGTCCGAAGAGCAGGCAGATCTGCGGCACCAGGCCGCTCAGCCGAACCTCGTTGTAGAAGATCCGGCCAGCGTGGCGGCGGCCGGGGAACATCTCCACCTGGTCGGTGATGCGCGCCCCGGCGGAGTCCACCAGGTAGAAGAGCGGCACCCGCAGTCGTTCCGCGGTCTCCTGGATCCGCAGGATCTTCTCCACCGTGCGGGCGCCCCACGAGCCTGCCTTCACGGTGGAGTCGTTGGCCATGATCGCCACCGGGCGGCCGTCGATGCGCCCCAGGCCGGTGATCACGCCGTCAGCCGGCAGGTCGCCGGCCTCGCAGTTCGCGAAGAGCCCGTCCTCGACGAAGGAGCCGGCGTCCACCAGCAGCCGGATCCGCTCCCGCGCGAACAACTTCCCCTTGGCCCTGGCCTGCTCGTGGTACCGCTCTGCTCCCCCCTTCTTGATGCGCTCCTCCCGCGCCCTCAGTTCCGCATCCAGGCTCATCGGCCTCTCCCCCTCTGCCGATTCTCTCTGTTCCTCCGCTCCGTTTCGGACGGTCGGGTGAGTGCACGCTGCGGCGGCCCTCCCCGTCCGTTTCCGCAGTTCAGTCCGGCATCGGCGTGCCGCGTCGGTGCACCCCGCTATGGCTCACTACGGGATCAGCACTCTGCCGCGCAGTTGCGGCGCAGCCACGCTGCCTGGCGCCGCTACCGCTCTCCTCAGCCAGGACCGTCACCGTGCGGAGCATTCCATCACCATCCCGCCGCCCCCGCAGCTCTCCCCCGACGCTATCGCAGCGCACGCAGGGCGCGCTCGATGGCCTCGACACCCTGGGTCTCCGCCGCCAGCGCCCGCTCCAGGCAGGCGGCCAGCGCGGCCCGGCGCTCCACGAGCCCGGCCCCCGGGTAGGGAGCCAGCGACACCGCCTCCGCGAGGGCCTCCACCACGCGCCGGTACGCCTCCGCCGCCCGGGGCAGCGTGTCGGCCTCCGGGTACCGCGCCGCCAGTTGTTCCAGGTAAGCCGCCGCATCGCTGCGGGCGGCGTGGAGCACGGCAAGGTTGTAGCTGTGGCCCCGGCCCGGCTCAGGCCCGTGCAGCGGCAGGCTGGTCGTGGCCAGCGTCGTGCGCCAGAACTGATACGCCTGACGCCCGTGCTGCAGCCACATGTCCCGCGACGGAGGCGCCCAGAAGTGGTCGACGGCGAAGCGCAGCGACGCCACCTCAGCTGCGCGCCGGTCGAAGTCGGGCGCAATGTCCAGCAGCGTGATCACCTCGGCCCGGGTGAACGCCGCGTGCTCGGCGGGTGGCCAGTCGGCGACGTCCATCCACCGGGGCTCGACCGGGTAGGACTGCGTCAGGCAGGCCCAGCGGTCGCCGTCGATCCCCACCACCAGGCCGTACTCGCCTGACCCCAGCAGGTCGTACACAACGGCCGGCCGCCCGTCCTCCACCGAGCGGGCCACCCGCTCGATCACCTCGGCCCTGACCTCGCTGTACCCCGGGTCGACGGGCCGGGCCGCCACCCGCTTGAGCCAGCAGCCGAGCCGCTCCCAGAGCGGGATGACCTCGTGGAAGTTGAGCTCCGTCGGGGCAGAGGGCGAAACGACCAGGTCGAGGGTCAGCCGGAAGGCGTGGCCGCTGACCCCCATGAGATATGTAGGCTCCAGGCGGCGCCCGGCATGGGTAAGCAGCCCGCCCAGGGCGCCCGCAAGCGTGACTCGGTGCTCCATCAAGGCTACGTCGTTCAGCAGCAACGTGACTCCCTCCGCTGTTGCAGCTACTCGCCCAGTGTCGCAGCTATTCTCCCCTGAAAACCGGCGGGCGGCGCTCCGCGAAGGCCCTGAGCCCTTCCAGCCTGTCCTGCGTCTGCACGATGGACCGGTACTCCCGCCACTCTGCGGCAAGGCCGGCGGCGAGGCCGGGCCCGGCGTCGATGGCCCGCTTGGCGGCCCGCACCGCCAGCGGCGCCTGCCTGGCGATCTGCTCGGCCATCGCCCTGGCGGCGTCCAGCAGGTTCGGCCTGTCCACCACCCGGTTGACCAGGCCCAGTTCCAACGCCTCGCCCGCCGTCAGGCGGCGAGCGGTGAAGATCAGTTCCTTCGCCTTCGCCGGTCCGATCAGGGCCGGCAGGCGGGCGCAGCCGCCGGCGCCTGGGATGATGCCCCAGCCGACCTCGGTCAGGCCCATCTGCGCATCGTCCGCGGCGATCCGGATGTCGCAGGCCAGTGCCAGCTCGAGCCCGCCGCCGAACGCCATGCCGTGGATGGCCGCGATCACCGGCACCGGCAGCTGGGCGACGCTGTTCACCGCCTCCCGCAGGGCGTGGACGGTCGCCACCACGGCGGCCTCCTCCATCCCCTGCCGCTCCTTCAGGTCGGCGCCGCTGCAGAAGGACTTGGCCTCGCCCCCGTGGAGGACCACCACCCGCACCGACCTGTCCACGGCCATCTGGTCAGCCGCCTCCTGCAGGTCGGCCACCACCTGGCCCGACAGCGCGTTGTGCCGCTCCGGGTTGTTCAGGGCCACCCAGGCGATCGGCCCCTCGCGGGTCAGGAGCACTCTTTTCATCCGCACGCCTCCTTCTTCCCTCAGACGCGTCGGCGGTGCTGGCCGCCCCGGCCGGTCTAGGCTGTCACTCCCCGACCAGCCTGAACCCACGGAAGACCCGCAGGGCGGCGAGCGTCGCCTCGACGGCCGAGCCCTCCCCGACCGGCCAGCTGCCGTCGGTCTGCTGCAGCCCCGCCAGCCGCCCCAGCAGCCGGAAAGCCAACGCGAAGTGGCGGGCCGCCAGCCCCAGCTCGACGAAGGTCGCCAGCCACCCTGCGATCTCGGGCGCCGTCAGGTCACGCTGCTCGAGGAGCGCATAGGCAGAGTCCTGTGCTGCGGCGTCCCCGCTGTGGCCCCACACGGCGGCCGCGCGGAAGAGAGCCGCGCTCCGGTCGCTCCCGGACCCGAGGGCTGCGACGCGCCCAGGCCCGCCCTCCCGGGAGTGCTCAGTCCCTTCGGCGCGGGTGTCACCGGCCCCGTCGGCCAGGGTGCGCCGCAGCCACCTGGCAGCACGTACGATGGGATCGGGGTGATCGGGCTCCATCACGGCCAGGGTGTACCCAGCGCTCGCCGTGAGGAGCGCGGGGTCCACCCCCTCCTGCGCCGCCGACCACGACCCGTCCACCGACTGCGACCGGCGCAGGAAGGCCACCGCCCGGGAGGCCATCGGCGACCCGGCCAGCGGCGGGATGTCCCGGAGGTGCGCCAGGATCTGACAGGTGACAGCGATGGAGGAAGCACCGCTGTCCGCCGCCCCGCGCGCACCGGCGCGCCCCCCGGAGGCAATGGTGTCTTGCCCCTCGTGATGCCCGCCGGCCGCGGTGGTGCCGAGCGCCGCTCCCGCCCCACGGGCCACGGCGGCGACCGGAAAGCCCCCGTCACTGTTCTGCAGCCGCTCCAGCGCCCGCACCACGGCCCGGTCCGGCTCGGTGCGGCCGAGGATCCCTTCCATGCGTGCCACGTCCACTGCGCCGCCGTGGGCCAGGACGAACGCCCTGGCCCGTGCTACATCCACTTGCGGAACTGCCACAGGTACTTACTCCTCCACGGTGATCTCCATGCGCAGCAGGGCGGCGGCGAAGGTCTTGCCCAGGTTGTCGCTGCGCAGCGAGCGCGGCGCGCCGCCGCCCAGTGCGCCGTGTACCAGGAACTTCAACGCCTGGACGTTGGGTACCTCCCACCGCTCCACCGGCCCGGTGGCCACGGGGCGGAAGTACTCCGCCACCCGCTCCTTGGTGACGTGCCTCCGGATGATCTCCCAGGCCGCGTCGTCGTTGGCGAAGAGCGAGATGTCCGAGGCGTCGCCCTTGTCCCCCGAACGGGCGTGGCAGATCTCCACCAGCCGAACGCGCCTCGCCATCGGCTACACCTCCTCCACGCTGATCTGCACGTGCGGCTCGATCAGCTCCCGGGGAATCAGGGTGGACCAGAGGCCCATCAGCTCCCGGGGCTGCGGCGTGCCGGCCACCGCCGACGCCGTGGGCGGGCCGGAGAGCAGCAGCGGCGGGAACTCCCTGGCCAGGATCTCGCAGTCCCGCTTGCTCCGGGTGCGGATGGCGATGCGCAGCCGCACCTCGTTGATGGCGTCCTCGTCCACCGGCTCCGGGGCCAGGGCGCCCCAGAGGGAGTTGATGCCGATGTACTCCTCGTGGATCTCCTCGGGCCGGACCCCCTGCATCTCCAGCCGTGCCCGGATGATCTCGGCGGCCCGCCTGGCCTTGCTGTACGCCTTGGGCCAGCTGAACGAGATGTAGCCTTCCCCCATCCAGCCGTCCGCGTACCCGAGAAGCGCCTTCAGCGTGGGCGGCGCCGGGCGGCCGGTGGTGCCGCTCACCCGCACGCGGTTCTCGCCCACCTGCTCCAGCCGGGTGGTGGTCAGGTCGCAGACCACGTCGGGCGTGATGTAGTTGGTGGGATCGTGGATCTCGTAGAGGAACTGCTCCTTCACGCTCTTCAGGTCCACCCGCCCGCCGGTGCCCGGGGGCTTGGTCAGCACAAAGGTGCCGTCCTCGCTCACCTCGGCGACGGGGAAGCCGATGCGGTGCAGGTCCGGGATGTCCTCCCAGCCCACCTGGTAGTTGCCGCCGCTCACCTGGCCCGAGCACTCCATCAGGTGGCCGAGGACGATCCCCTGGGCCAGCCGGTTCCAGTCGTCCCGCGCCCAGCCGAACTCGTGGATCAGCGGGCCCAGGAACTGCGCCGTGTCGGTGGTGCGGCCCGTGATCACCACGTCCGCCCCGGTGGCCAGGGCGTCGGCCACTACCTGCGCCCCCAGGTAGACCGAGGCGAAGAGCACCCGGTCCCGCACGTCGCCCAGCGCCTGTCCAGTCTCCTTGTCCGCGAAGGTCACGCCGTGCGCCGCCAGCTCGTCCAGCCGGTCGTAGATGTCGTCGCCGGTGACGCAGGCCACCTTCAGGGAGAGCCCCAGCTCCCGGGCCACCTCCGCCACGGCCCTGGCCGCGCCGCGCGGGTTGATGCCGCCGGCGTTGGTGATCAGCCGGATGCCCCGCTCCTTGGCGATGGGCAGCAGGTTGCGCATCATGGGCACCACGTCACGGGTGTAGCCGCCGGTCGGATCCTTCCGCCGGCCCTTCTCCAGAATCGCCAGCGTCAGCTCCGCCAGCGTGTCGAAGCTGATGTACTGCACGTCGCCGTACCGGGCCACGTCCAGCACGGGCAGGAGCGAGTCGCCGTAGAACCCCTGCCCGGCGCCGATGCGTACGGTGCGCAAGCTATCTCCCTCCCGCTTCACTGCGCTTCGAACGGTACTTGCCCCGCGGCGCCAGCCGGGCCCGCGCCAGGCGCCGGAGCAGGGTCTCGGGATCAGGCACCGTCGCCGCGGTCGGGTCCCCCGACTGACCCCGCAGGTGATCCAGCAGCTGTTCCAGCAGCGAGGCGATGTGCATCAGCACGCCCAGTGCGAGCCCGGCGCCGATGACGGCACCCCAGGGAAGCAGCGCGAGCACCACCGCGATGACGACGCCCAGCAAGATCCAGAACACGTGCGGTCGGAACCTCCCTCCAGGCGTGCCTCTGCGCCTGCGGGCGGCCGGCTGCCAACGTGCCGCGCCCAAGGCGCCCGGGCTGCGCTCAGCCCAGCTCCACCACCACGTCGCCCTCGTTGACGAAGTCGCCCTCGCCCACCTTCACCGCCTGAACGGTGCCGCCCACCTCGGCGGTGATGGGGATCTCCATCTTCATCGACTCGAGGATCACCACGTCCTGCCCCGGGGAGACCGCGTCCCCGGGCTTCACCAGCACCTTCCAGACCGTACCCGCCATGCTCGCCCTGATCATCGCTTCTCCTCCTCTGCCTGCCTGCGGTACTGCTCCATGCGGGCCCGGATCCGGGCCCGTTCCGCCATGTAGGCATCTCTGCTCTCGTACGGGTTCTCTTCCAGCATGCCTCCCAGCAGGTCACGCACGACCGCCTCCAGCCGGGAGACCCGGTCGCCGAGCCGCCACACCGCGCCGAGGGCCATCGTCCCCAGAAGGATGAGCCCCAGCGGGTGCGGCAGCAGCCATCCGATCAGGAAAGCGACCAGCAGTGCGGCGCCGTAGAGAAGCACGCTCTAGCACCCCATTTGCCGTGCGATTACCAGGCGCTGGATCTCGCTGGTGCCTTCGCCGATCTCGGTAAGCTTGGCGTCCCGCCAGAAGCGGGAAACCGGCATCTCCTCCATGTAGCCCATGCCACCGTGGATCTGGATCGCCTGGTTGGCCGCCCGCACCGCCGTCTCCGAGGCGAAGAGCTTCGCCATGGCCGCCTCGCGGGTGAACGGGCGCCCCTGGTCCTTCAGCCAGGCGGCCTTGAGCACCATGTTCCGGGCCAGCTCGATCTCCATGGCCATGTCGGCCAGCTTGAACTGGATGGCCTGGAACTTGGAGATGGGCTGGCCGAACTGGACCCGCTGCCTGGCGTAAGCCAGAGCGGCGTCCAGAGCCCCCTGCGCGATGCCGACCGCCATGGCGCCGATGGAGATGCGGCCGCCGTCCAGCGTCACCATGAACTGGCGGAAGCCCTCGCCCTCCTTGCCCAGCAGGGCGTCTGCGGGCAGCCGCACGTCTTCAAAGTAGAGGGGACGCGTATCAGACGAGCGCAGCCCCATCTTGTCGTAGGCCGGGCCGATGGTGAAGCCCGGGGTCGGGTTGGGCACGATGAAAGCGCTGATGCCCTTGTGCCCCTCGCCGGGCCGGGTGACGGCCGTGCAGACGATATACCCGCAGTAGGCGGCGTTGGTGATGAAGATCTTGGAGCCGTTGAGCAGCCACCCGTCGCCGTCCCGGACCGCCGTGGTCTTGGTGCCCGCCGAGTCGGAGCCGGCGCCGGGCTCGGTCAGCCCGAAGGAGGCCAGGTACTCGCCGCGGGCGGCGCCGGGGAGCCACCGCTGCTTCTGCTCCTCGGTGCCGAAGTAGTAGACCGGCCCCATGCCGATGGAGCAGTGTGCGGCGAGGGTGATCCCCAGCGAGCCGTCCACCCGGCTGATCTCCTCGACCGCCAGGGCGTAGGACACCGTGTCTCCGCCCATTCCCCCGTACTCCTCGGGGTAGGGGATGCCCATCAGCCCCAGCTCGCCCATCTTCCTGACCAGTTCCAGCGGGAAGCGCCCCGTCTTGTCCCGCTCCGCGGCACCCGGAGCCACCTCGCCCTCGGCGAACTCCCGGGCCAGCCTGCGGATCATGGCCTGTTCCTGGCTGAGATCGAAGTTCAGGCTCATCCCACCGCCCCTTCCTTCCCCCACAATCGGCGCGTGCGAACCATTGCTCTAGCCTTTACCGTCACTTTATTCTCATCTGCCTGGCGGAACTCCTGCCCGGGTGTGACGAATTTTGAGCGATCGGCAGAAAAACGTCACACCACATGAGGTCGTCCCCTTCCGCATATGGTCTCTGGGAAGAGAGTGGACGGGAGGGAGAAGCCTTGACGAGACCTTTCACCGCCAGCCTGGCCGTGGCCCGGTTGGCGGAGCTCAGTCCGGCCCGGTCGCACCGACGCGAGGCCGGCCGGCCGATGCAGGGGTACTGCCTGATCACCTGCGACGCCGACTTCAGCCGGGTGACCCTGTACGTGGAGAATGGACAGACCCTCACAGACCGTTCCGGCACCGGTGGCTTCTACTACGAGGGGTGGCTGGTGGGGCCGTCTGGCGCGGTGAGCCTCGGGGCGTTCAACGTGGGCGCAGACGGCCAAGGCAGCGCCACCCGGACGGTGGCGTCGTCGCAGGCGCAGCCGGGCCGGGCGGAGCTCGTGCGGGTGACGGTGGAGCCCTTCGGCGGGACCGAGGCGGGAAACATCTCGGTGCTGGAGGGCCGGCTGATCTGGCTCGACGCGGCCACCGCCACCCAAGCCGGGGCCTTCCCCGCCTGGCCGGAGGGCGGTCCCGGCGACTGGGCCTCGCGCGCGGCGGCAGCAGGCCTGAGCACTGCTCCACCCCAGGCGGGGCCCTCCCCGGCGTCGCAGACGCCGTCTGGCACGGCGGCCGTCGCGGAGCAGTCGGGAGGGTCCTTGGGGAGCGGCACCACGGGTTCGTCCGGCGATGACGCTGACCGGGTCGGCGCCGACTACCCCGCCGGTCTGGCGCGCCAGTTCGGCGGCGACTCCCCCGCCGGCCTGTCGTTCCAGTCCGGCGCCGACCCCGCCGCGGGCGCATTCGGCGGCGGCCCCTCCAGCGCTTCTGCCTCTCCGGTCGCCGCGTCCTCCGGCACCTCGCCCACTCAGTCCGATGCCTCCTCCAGCAGCTTGGCGAGTCCGTCAGCCGCGGCCTTCGGCGGTTCGGCTCACCCGTCCGGCGGTCAGTCCGGTGGTGCGGCCTTCGAGTCTGGCGCAGCCGCCGCTTCAACAGGGGGCAGGGCCTTCGAATCTGGCGCAGCCGCCGTCGGCGTGGCGGTGGAGCCTGGCTCGGCCTGCTCCGTCACTGACCAGGCGATGCAGTCAGGCGACAGTGCCCCCTCCGTCGCCCAGGCCATCCAGGCCGGCGCAGACTGCGCTGTCGCTGGCCAGGCGGACCTGCCCGGCGCCTCCGCGGGCGAGTCCCCCGATGGACTGGCAGCAGCGTCCGGCGGTCCCGCGGCCGCCCTGGCTCCGGAGCGGCCCGAGGGCATCGCCGCCGCCCAGGCCGACCGGGCCGACACACCTGCCGCGGGGGGTGGGGATGCCTCCCCGGTCCAAGCACAGCCGGCCCCGAGCCGGGTCAACCCGCTCACCGTGCAGGTGCAGCTCGTGCAGCGGCATCCGATGACCCCCCGCGCATCCGGGTCTGCAACCCTCAACCTCCGGAGGGGCAGCATGACCATCAACCTGCGAGGCCTGCCGAGCCCCATGGCTCTGGGCAGGGACCGCACGACCGGGCGGCCGTTCAACGCCTACCGGGTCTGGCTGGTCAACCAGCGCAACCAGATCCGGACGCCCGTCGGCTACTGCGAGCGCGCCTGGGGCGAGAACTTCCGCTTCCAGGCCGACGGCCTCCCGCTGAACCGCAACGACACGATCCTGGTCACCGTCGAGGACCGCTCCGCCGCCACCTCCACCGGCCACGCCTCGCCGCAGGTCCTGATCGGTTCCTACGAGCCGTGAGGAGCGCTGTGAACCCCCGCCCCGGGTCGTAACCCGCGCACCCCGGCGCACGCGGCAGCCCGACGTCATGGTCGCATCCCGCGGGCGCTGGCGGGCGCGACAGAGCCCCCGGTCCTTCACCCGGACCGGGGGCTGCTTCTGTGAGGCCCTATCCAGTCAGTCCCCCACGCGCAGGATCCGGTACAGCCGCTCACCACCCGGAGCCTTCACCCTCACCACTGCCCCGGGGTACTCCATGAGCAGGGCCCGGCCCAACGGTGAGGAGAGGCTGATCTCGCCCCTTTCCGGGTCACCCTCCCCCTCGGAGACGAGGCGGTAGCGCTGCTGCTCGCCCCGCGCCAGATCCATGACCACCACCGTGCTGTACATCTGCACGGGTTCGTGGGCGCTCCCGGCCAGGATCTCCGCCTCGGCCTCGGTGACCGGCGGCCCGGCGACGGCTCGCGCCGCCCGCTCGTCCACTTCCTCGCCCGCCTTCCGGATCTGCGCGCCAATGGGCTCCTCCGAGTGATACTCCCTGCGCACGCGAGTCCGATGCCCCTCTGCCATGGCTACCCCCCTAACCGAGACCCAGCGTGTCCTCCTCCAGCCAGCGGCGCAGGACCCACTGCACCAGCAGCGTCAGCCCGATCAGCAGCGAGCCGAGGGCCGCGGCCGTGCCGAAGCTGCTGGTGAGCACCTGGTTGTAGATCATCACCGACACCGTGGCGGTGCGCCCCGTGTAGAGCATGATCGTGCTCGAGAGCTCCCCGATGGTGGCGATCCAGCTGACCAGGGCGCCGGAAAGGGCAGCCGGCAGCACCAGCGGGACGGTGATCCGCACGAAGGTCCGCGCAGGCGAGACCCCCAGCGAGAGCGAGGCCTCCTCCATCTCGGGGTTCAGCTGCAGCACCCCCGCCGCCGAGGCCCGCATGGTGTAGGCGATCCGCCGCACCACGTACGCCACCACCAGGATCGTCCCCGTGCCGGGCAGGGAGACGGGCGGCCGGCCCCAGGCGATGACCAGCCCGACGCCCAGCACGGTCCCCGGCAGGATCTGCGCCAGCACCAGCAGGCCGTCAAGGGTGCGCGCCAGCCGGCCGGGCCGCCGCACCAGGACGTAGGCGATCAGCAGGCCCGCCACCAGCATGATGCCGGCGGCCAGCCCCGAGTAGCGGAGGGTACGCCCCACCACCTCGGCCATCTGGTCCCACATCAGCCGGTAGTTGTCCAGCCCGAACTCGCCGGTGAACCGGGGGCCCCTGGTCTTCATGACGGAGCTGACCAGGACCACCGCCTGGGGCAGGGCGGAGGCGCCGGCGACCAGCAGGCCGTACGCCGCCCCCAGCACCCGGCCCGCGGGACCCAGGCGGAGGGCCCCCGGCTGCCGCAGGCTGCGCCCGGTGTACGACCGGCCCCGCAGCAGCCAGGTCTGCACCCCCAGGGCGGCCAGGGCGATCAGCAGCATCGCCAGGCTCGCCACGGTCGCCATCCCCGTGCTGCCGCCCAGTTCGCTGAGGAACTCGTTATAGGCCACCACCGGCAGGGTGAGCATCCCCTCGCCGATGAGCATCGGGGTGCCGAAGTCGGCCAGCGTCGACGTGAAGACCAGGAGCCCGCTCGCCGAGATGGCCGGCATGGCCAGGGGCAGCGTCACGGTGAGCAGCCTGCGCCAGGGGGGCGACCCCAGCGATTCGGCGACCTCCTCGACCTCGGGGTCGATGCGGAGCAGGGCCGCCCGCGTCAGCAGGAACACGTAGGCGACGTGGTGGAGCACCGAGACCAGCAGCACGCCGCCGGGGCCGTAGATCGAGAAGCCCTGGAGGCCCAGCCAACCCGTGAGGAGGCCGGCCCGGCCCAGCAGCGTGATCCAGGCGTAGGCGCTGATGAACGGAGGCGAGAGGAGCGAGAGCACGGCCAGCGCCTGAATCAGCCCCTTGCAGGGGATGGCGCAGCGGCTCACCAGGACGGCCAGCGGCACCCCGAGCAGCAGGGCGCCGACCGTGGCGCCCAGGGCGAGCCAGACGCTGTTCAGCAGGGCCTGCCTGTAGTAGGCCCGGGTCAGGAAGTCATGCCACAGGCCGGGCGTGGTCAGGCTGCCCAGCATCACCCGCACCACCGGGTAGACGAGGAAGAGCAGCAGGAAGGCGAGCGCTGCCAGTGCGACCCAATGCCAGCCGGGTCTCAGCCAGCCATTCCGTGCGGCCACGTCGGCACCCCCTCGCGGTCAGGTGGCAGGGTCGGGCGAGGTTACTGGGTCAGGAGATCCTTCCAGCGGCCCAGGATCGCCTCACGCTGAGCCGTGGCCCAGGCGATGTCCAGCTCGATCAGGCGGATCTCATCGGCGGGGCTCAGCCCCTCGGGGAGCGGCACATCGGTGCGGCTCGCCCGCAGGCCCAGCTGTCTGGAGGCCATCTCCTGGGCCTCGCGGGAGAAGAGGAAGTCCATGAACTTCCGGGCGGCGTCGGGGTTGGGCGCGCCCTTGACCAGGGCGACGCTGTCGGGAATGGTTGCGGTGCCCTCCGCGGGGTAGATCCAGCCCACCGGACCGCCGGCCTGGGCGTACTTCCACGCCATGTTCTCGTGGGTCAGGGCCAGGGCGTACTCCCCCTCGTCAACGCCCTTGGGCGGCAGGCTGGAGGAGCCCAGCACTCTGGCGTTCTTCACCACGGCGGAGACCGTGTTCCAGCCCTCGGCGCCGTCGTCTGCGAACAGGGTGAGCATCGTGACCACCTGCACGAAGGCGGTGCCGCTCTTGGTGGCGTCTGACATGGCCAGCCTGCCCTGCCAGCGCGGGTCGGCGAGGTCTGCCCAGCCCCGGGGCAGCTCGTCCTCCGGCACCAGGTTCCTGTTGTACATGATCACCATGGGCAGCGCGTTGAACCCGTACCAGACCCGGTCCGGCGCCTTGAGCGCGCCGGGGATCAGGTCGTCGTCCTTCACCGTGTAGGGAACGAACAGCTCCCGGTAGGCCTCGTAGGACTCGGCGCCGCCGCCGAGCATCACGTCGGCCCCGGCGGTCCCCTTCTCCGCCTCAAGCCGGCGCAACAGCTCCCCGGTGCCGCCGAAGACCACGTCCACCTTGATGCCGGTCTGCTCCTCGAACGCCTGCACCAGGGGGGTGTAGAGATCCGCCCCGAACGAGGTGTACAGGGTCATCCGCTGCTGCTCCCTGGTTCCCCCTCCACAGCCCGCGAGAACCAGGGTCAGCGCCACCAGGAGGGCCGTCCATCGCCTGCCAGTCCGCATGTCGCTCCGCCTCCAGACCGAATTGGATGCATCGTCTTTGCTTAGTCTGCGCGATGATACCATCCATTGCAACAGCCAATCAGGCCACGGATTGGCTGGATTTCGCTCCGCACCTGGGGATTGGCCGGGTGCCTTCAACCATCCAATATACCAGCCATTCAGTCGATCCGTTGGATGGGGTGCACCCGCGGGGGAATGGGCCCGTCAGCCTGGACCACTCGCTGCGGTCCGCACCCTCCTCGCCCGCGGCCCCAGGAGCGGTTCGCCACTGTCCGCCAATCGGTTCACCCGCTGTGGCGGAAGGCCGGCGCCCATCACGTCATCCCTGGCAGCGGAGGCCTGTCCGCTGCAACGATCCGGCGCGGAATCCAGTTCGATGGTTGACATGGATGGATTTCACTCCCCGCAGGGGAACGGCCCGTCGGTCGGGAATCACCTGTGCGGGGTGATATTCTGTGAAGCGAATCCTGCCCATGCTGCTGGCCCTGGTTCTCCTCGCCGGCTGCGCCGGCCGGGAGTCCGGGCCCGTCGAACCGGAACCCGCACCGCCCGTCGTCGAGAACCCCTCCCCCGCACCGGCCCCCGAGCCGGAACCCGCCACGCCGGAACCCGACCCCGCTCCGGCCGCGCCCACGCTCACGGCGGATCCGGTCTACCCGCTGGCGCCGCCGTCCCATCCCCTCTGGGCGGGACCGGTCGCCGTCGTGGTGGAGAACTCGCCCTCCGCCAGGCCTCAGAGCGGCCTCCGGCAGGCCGACCTGGTGGTGGAGACCCTGACCGAGGCCGAGATCACCCGCTTCTTCACCCTGTTCTGGTCCGCCCCGGCCGGGAAGATCGGCCCCGTCCGCAGCGCCAGGCAGGGGTTCGTCGACATGGCCGACGCCTACAACACCCCCTTCGCCCACGTGGGGGGCAGCGCCGAGGCGCTGGCCATGCTCGAGGCCGCCTGGGGCCCGCGGAACCTGGACGAGATCTACAACGCAGGCGGCTACTTCTACCGCTCCGCCGACCGGGAGGCGCCGCACAACGTCTACACCAACACCGACCTGCTGGGCCAGGCGGTGGCCGACCGCGGGATCGACATGACGACCGTCCCCACCACGGCACGCGACGGCGCCGTCCCCGCCCCCGGCGAGGCGCTGGACGTGGCGATCGACTGGCACCGGCTGAACCACGCCCGCTGGGTGTGGGAGGACGGCCGGTACGTGCGCTATACCGACGGCGAGCGCCACCTGGACGAGACCGGGGAGCCGCTGGAGGCGGTGAACCTGCTCTTCCTTCAGGTGGGCGGCGTGAACCGGGGCGTCGACCTCGGCTGGACCCTCTACCTCTGGGACGGCGGCCCCGCCACAGTGCTGGTGGCCGGCCACCGCTACGAGGGCTGGTGGCGGCTGGAGCCCGGCGGCTTCGTCCTCTACCCCGCCGAGGGCGGTCAGCTGCCCCTCCTGGCGCCCGGGCAGACCTGGGCCCACCTGATCACAGACGAGTCGGACTTCACCATCTCGGCGGCTGCGCTCGAGTAAGCAGGCCATTCTCCCCGCCCGCCGGCGTATACTCATGTGACGCGACCCGGCGGACGGAGGGGTGAAGCGCATGCCACGGCTGAGACCGTTCCGGCCGGCGGACCTGACCGCGATCCTGGAGCGCACGGTCAGCGGGCTGCCCGGCACCATCGGGGTGTACGTGACCGACCTGATGAGCGGCCGGTCGGCCGGCCTGAACCCGACGGCCGAGTTCTACGCGGCCAGCACCATCAAGGTGCCCATCGCGATGGCGGTCCTCCGGCTGGTGGACCAGGGCCGGCTCAGCCTGGACCAGACCATCGCCTACCAGCCGGAGGACTACCAGGCGGGCACCGGAGTCCTCCAGGCGACGATCCGGCCCGGCGACCGGGTCTCGGTCCGCCGCCTGCTGGAGCTGATGATCACCGTGTCCGACAACATCGCGCGCAACATGCTGGAGCGGTTCATCGGCAGCGGGACGATCCGCAACTACATGCTGTCGCCGGGCGTCGCGCCGGCCTACGACCCGCTGGAGACGCCTGTCACCCCCGCCGGGATGACCCAGGTGCTGATCGCCCTGGACTCCGGCCGTTCAGGCCTGTCACGGGACTCCACCCGCATGCTGCTCCGCTGGATGGAGGAGGCGGCGTTCCGGCAGCGGATCCCCCGCTACCTGCCCGAGAGCGTGGTGGCGGCGACGAAGATCGGCAGCCGCGACGACGAGTTCCACGACGTCGGCCTGGTCTATGCGCCCGACCGCTCCTTCGCCATCTCCGTCTTCACCAAGGGGCTGTCGCAGTCCCAGGCGGAGGAGGTCATCGGCCGCATCGCCGAGGCGGTCTACTGGTACGAGGACTCGCTGACACGACCCGCGTAGCATAGGAAGGGCCGGCGGTTCTGACCGCCAGCCCTTCCTGTTACTGCCCTCGCCCTGCTGTTCACACAGCCGACCTTGCCACACCGCTGACGGGGCCCGGCCGGCACCCTGCCTCCACTGCCGCTCAAACCGCCAGCCCCGCCAGCATGACGCCGATGGTGCGGCTCCAGATGGGCCAGAACTGGGTCATGGGGAGGGGGTTCACCCCCCGCCCCACCTCGATGGTGAACCCGGGACGCCGCCAGTCCTGGATGAACCAGTCCTTGTACCCGGCCCAGCTCTGCAGGTAGCGCACGGGCCGGTAGCCGCTGATGTCGACGAACAGGTTGGTGATGGCCTGCGATTCCGGCGGCTCGAGCCCCTCGTAGCCCCAGTAGATCTCCTCACCCTGCGCGTGCCAGGCGATGACCAGGCGGAAGTCGTGCGCCCGGGTGAAGTCGGCCATGGCGATGGCCTCGGGTTCCGTGAGCGGTCCCGTGCCGGAGTAGTTGCGCGGGGCCGGGGACCGGGGCCCGCGCGCGGCCTCCCGCTCCCAGTTGGCCGGAAACTGGTTGTTCAGATCCACCCCGCGGGCATTGGCCGCCCAGGTGCGGAAGTTGGTGGAGCCGCCGTTGGCCTGGAGCAGCAGGTCGTAGTACGGGTTGGAGCGGTCCACCCCGTTCTGCGAGATCTCGACGCCGTCGGGATTGACCATCGGCACCACGTAGAGCGAGGTCTGCGACCACAGGGTGGGCACGTGGTAGTTGCCGATGCTCTCCCCCCGCTGCTGGGCCCGGGCGTAGACCTCGATGAACTTCATCATCAGGACGGCGGTGATCCACTCCTCGCCGTGAAAGGCGCCGTTGTAGTGGACCTCCTTCGGACCCGTGCCCAGCCGCACCACCGGAATCTCCCGGCCCAGCACGGACTGCCCGATCGTGCCCACCTCGATGAAGGGGTACTGCTGCCGCAGGCGGGTGAGGTCGGACATCATCTCGTCGTACCCGTAGTTCTCACGGGGCACCACGATCGCCTGTCCCGTGGCGGCGGCCGGGAGGCTGAGCCGCTGTCCGATGCGCAGCCGGTACGGGTCGACGCCCGGGTTGGCCTGCTGCAGCGCCGCCACGCTGGTGCCGAACTGCTGCGCGATGGACCAGAGCGTGTCGCCGGGCTGTACGATGTACTGCTGCGGCGGCCGCTGGGGGATGTAAATCACCATGCCCGGGTAGATTAGCGCGGGATTCTCAATCTGGGGGTTCGCGGCCGCCAGCGCCTCCACGCTGATGCGGTACCGCTGGGCGATGGCGTAGAACGTGTCGCCCGGCTGCACGACATGCTGCCCCGCCGGTTCGCCGCCGGGCACCGTCAGCCGCTGGCCCACGAAGATCATGTTGGGGTTCTGGATCTGGGGGTTGGCGGCCAGGAGCTGCGGCAGGCCGACGCCCAGCCGGTTGGCGATGGCCCAGAGCGTGTCGCCGGGCCTGACCACGTACGACATGATCGACCCCCCTCCTTTCCCGAGTCGCCCTAGATTGTATGCGGCTCGCCGGCGGGGGGTCCCAGCGGCGGCGCAGCGGTTGACACCGTGGCCAGGCCATGATAGATTTCAACACTAAAAGGCAACAGAGGACGTGCCCGGAGTGTGACCGGGGCGCCTCAGAAAGGTTGGGATCAAATGCGGCGCCGTATCGCCATCGGGGACCTTACGGCTACCGGAATCCTGACTGCTCTGGCGCTGATGATCCCCCTCGTCTTCACGTTCCTGCGGGTCACCATTCCCCCGTTCTTCACGGCCACGCTCATGTCGCACGTGCCCAGCATGCTGGCCATGCTCATGGGCCCCTTCGCGGCCGTCGGCGTGGGGCTCGGATCAGCCCTGGGCTTCACGATCTTCACCGGCCCGGTCATCGGCGCCCGGGCGCTCTCGCACGCCGTGTTCGGCTGGGTGGGCAACTGGGCCTGGCAGCGGGGGATGCCGCTCTGGCTCGTGATGGTGATCACGCTGCCGTTCCACGCCCTGTTTGAGATGGGCGTCGTGTGGATGTTCAGCGCCAACGTCCAGAATGCCCTGATCACGCTGGTAGGCACCGCCGCCCACCACACCGTGGACGCCGCCGTCGCCCTTGCGATTGTCGCAGCGCTGCAGCGCACCGGCGTGCGTTGGTTCGAGCGGACGGCTCATTAGGCAACGCGAATCGCCCTCCCCTCCACGCCTGTGTGGAAGGGAGGGCTTTTGTCTGGACTCGATGCCGGTGCGCTGCCCGATCAGTAGAGGCCGGCCCGGACGATCTCGTCGTACGGGACCTTCTGGTTGATGACGCCCTTGGCCACCAGCCAGTCGACCACCTCTTCCACCTCGGCCCGGCCCGGAAGCTGGGCGTCGGGGAAGGGCGTCACCTGCCAGGAGTCCTTGATCTCGGGCGGCAGGCTGGCCTTCTCGGCGAGGAGCTCCCGGAAGGTGTCGGGATCCTTCCGGATGTCCGCCACGGCAGCGTTGTAGGCGGCGAAGAAGCGGCGGATGGCCTCCTCCTTCGCCTCCAGCGCCTGGGCCGTGAAGATGACCACCGACTGGGAGTAGTTGCGCTCCGCCTTGTCGTCGCTGCGCACCACGGTCGCACCCTTGGCGATGGCCAGCGACGCCAGAGGATCCGGCAGGGTCGCGGCCTTGACGGTGCCGCTCATCAGGTTCTCGAACCTGAGGGGGATCTGGGGGATCGAGATCGTGGCGATCTCATCCTGCGCCAGCCCGCTCTCCAGCAGCAGCTTCTCGGTGACGTAGTGGATCATCGAGTTGGTGGAGATGGCCACCTCCACGCCCTTCAGCTGCTCGGGCGAGGTGATGCCCGACCCCGGGGCCGCCAGGATGAATATGGGCCCCTCCTCCCGGGTCGCACCCAGGTTGACGGACGTGATGTGCACCCGTGCCCCGTTGCTGTACATGGTGACCGACGCGATGATGTCGGCCAGCGCCCCGTCGATCTGGCCCCCCTGCAGCGCGGCGTCCCGCTCGGCCGCGGAGCGGAAGTTGACCAGCTCGACGTCGACCCCGTGCTGCCGGTAATACCCCTGGGCCTCGGCGACCCAGAAGGGCAGCCCGTCGACCGTCGGAATCTGGCCGATCCGGAGCGTGACCTGTCCGGCCGGCGGCTCGCCCGTCCCGGCCGGCCCGCTGTCCGCACCACCCGGGGCCGGAGAAGCGCTCCCCCCACCGGGAGGCGTCGCCATGCCGCCGCTGCAGGCGGTCAGCAGGGCGATCAGTACAGAAAGGCTGGCGAGTATCAGTCCTCTACGCTTCATGACGCGTGTCCCCCCACTACTTCAGGATCACGGCCGCCACCGCGCACAGCGAGAAGGCGACGCTGAGGTAACCGTTCACGTTGAAGAAGGCTGCATCGACCCGGCTCATGTCCGAAGGCGAGATGATGCTGTGCTCGTAGTGCAGCAGCGCCGCGACGAGAGCCCAGGCCCCCAGGTACAGCCACGTCGCCGCTCCCCACTCGCCTGGCGGCCAGACCGGCGGGGGAGCCGTCCCGGGCACCCAGAAGGCGGGCTGCCAGCCCTCCGGCGCCGGCAGGGGCAGGAGTCCCGTCACGAACCCCAGCAGGCCGACGAGCACCACCACCCCCAGGTGGAGCGCGCGGGAAATCCGCAGCGCCCGGGCGAGTCCGAACCGCGCCGGGATGGAGTGCACGCCGTTCACCCTGTCCGCCTCGAGGTCCTGGGTTCCGTAGATGATGTCGAAGCCGGCGTTCCAGAGGGTGATCATCCCCACCAGCACCAGGATCTCGGGCCCGACGGCGCCCCGCACCGCCACGTAGGCCCCGAAGGCCCCCCAGGAGACGCTGAGCCCGAGCCAGATGTGGCAGAGCCACGTAAACCGCTTGGTAAACGGGTACAGCGCAAAGGTCAGCACCGCCAGCGGGAAGAGCTTCAGCGCCAGGGGGTGCAGGTTGGCCGCGGCCAGCAGGAGGGCCGCCAGGGCCACGACGACGTACCCCCACACCTCGGCCGGCTTGACGAGCCCCGCCGGGATGTGCCGGCCCGCGGTGCGGGGCGTCTTCCGGTCGATGTCGGCGTCGAACAGGCGGTTCAGCCCCATCGCCGCGGTGCGGGCGCCGGCCATGGGCACGGTGATCCAGAGCAGCTGCCGCCATGTGGGCCATCCGTCGGCGGCCAGGAAGGCGCCCAGGTAGGCGAAGGGCAGGTTCAGGACGGTGTGCTCGAACTTGACCAGTTCGGCGAACGTCTTGACCTTGCGCAGGCCGGCGATCACGTGTCAGCCTCCTCGAACCCGTACTCGCGCCACCTGGCGGTCACCCGCTCCTTGATCTCGGGCGACATTTCGATCTCGTCGGGCCACGGGCGGGGGTGGCCCTCCTCCGGCCACTTGCGGGTGGCGTCGATGCCCATCTTGGAACCGAACCGCCACACCGGGGAGGCATGGTCCAGGTCGTCCAGCGGCCCCTCGGCGAAGAACACGTCGCGCCTGGGGTCAATGTTGCTCGTGACGTACCAGAAGACCTCGCTGTAGTTGTTCAGGTCGATGTGCTCGTCCACGACCACGATGCACTTGGAGAGCATCATGAGGCCCAGGCCCCACATGCCGTGGACCACCTTGCGGGCATGGCCGGGGTAGCGCTTCTTGATCTTCACCAGCACGCAGTTGTGGAACGTGCCCTCCGGCGGCATGTTGTAGTCGATGACTTCCGGCAGGAACAGCTGCAGGAGCGGCAGGAAGATGCGCTCGGTGGCCTTGCCGAGGTAGACGTCCTCCTGCGGCGGCTTGCCCACCAGCGTGGCCGGGTAGATGGCGTCGCGGCGGTGGGTGATGGCGGTGACGTGGAAGACCGGGTAGAGGTCCACCGGGCTGTAGAAGCCGGTGTGGTCGCCGAAGGGCCCCTCGGGCCGCAGCGGCTCCGCGGTGTCCACGTACCCCTCCAGGATGAAGTCGGCGTGGGCGGGGACCTCGAGGTCGATGGTCTTGCACTTGACCAGCTCCACGGGCTCGCCCCGCAGGAAGCCGGCGAACATCAGCTCAGGGATCATCGGCGGCAGCGGCGCGCTGCCCGAGTAGATCGTGGCCGGGTCGCCGCCGAGGGCGACCGCCACAGGCATCCGGGAGCCCTGGTGCGCGTCGTAGTGGCGCTGGCCGTCCTTGTGCTTGTGCCAGTGCATCCCGGTGGTGCGCTTGTCGTAGACCTGCATCCGGTACATGCCGATGTTCCGCCCGCCCGTCACCGGGTCGCGGGTGATCACGTTGGTCAACGTGATGAAGGGCCCGCCGTCCTTGGGCCAGGTGGTGAGCACCGGCAGCTGGTAGAGGTCCACCTGGTCGCCGGTGAGCACCACCTCCTGGCACGGGGCGCGGCTCACGATACGGGGCGCGGTGGACTTGGCCACGTCCAGCAGCTTGAGCCCCTGCCCCAGCTTGTCGAACAGCCCGCCGCCCGGCCCCGGCAGCTTCATCAGCTCCCGGATGCGCTCGCCGATCTCGTCCAGGTGGTTCACACCCAGCGCCAGGCAGATCCGCTCCATGGAGCCCATGGTGTTGGTGAGGACCGGGAACCGGGAGCCCTCTACGTTTTCGAACAGCAGTGCAGGCCCGCCGCCCGGCATCTTGGAGACGCGGTCAGTGATCTCGGCGATCTCCAGGTACGGGCTGACGGGCGCCTTTATGCGTTTCAGCCACCCCCGCTTCTCACAGGCCGCGATGAACTCGTGCAGGTCGCGAAAGGCCATCTGCAGCAGCCCCCTTGCCTGAACCTTGGCGCAAACCGGACTCAGTTTAGCCCGGAGCGCGGTGTGCGTCAACAGATGTGGGTCAGGCTGTCCGAATCCGGACATCGGTTGGCAGCAGATAAACCCCGCCCTTCCCGGCGGGGTGTGGTGCAGGTTCGTTTCCCTGGTGGACGATGGGTATCCGGCGGTCGCAGGCGCGCCTCGAGCGAGTGCAACGGCTCGACGCGGGCGGGAACGGCTCGACGCTGGGGGGGAACGGCTCGACGTGGGCTGATATCGGTGCACCATGCATCTCGTTCAACCTGGAGGCTCCGGCGGTTTGAGACTACCTGCAGCGCTTGTGCCACGGGGGCTCCGGGCACGGCCAACGTCCGCCGCGGCTTTGAACAGCTCTCAAACCGTCGGCAGTTCTCTGGAAGGGCAACCTCGAGTGCCGTCTCGCTGCCCGCACTTACCGCGCGTTTGGTTTAGCGATGAAGTTCCGACGGTTTGAGAGTGGCCCCGGGGGGCCAGTACCACCGGGGCTGCGGGCCCGGCCCATGTCCGCCGCGGCTTTGAACAGCTCTCAAACCGTCGGCAGTTCTCTGGAAGGGCAACCTCGAGTGCCGTCTCGGTGCCTGCACTTGCCGCGCGTTTGGTTTACTGATGAAGTTCCGACGGTTTGAGAGTGGCCCCCGGGGGGCCAGTACCACAAGGGTTGCGGGCCCGGCCCACGTCCGCCGCGGCTTTGAGCAGCTCTCAAACCGTCGGAAGCTGGACGACCCACGGGGGGCTCGAGCGTCCGCTGCGGGTCAACACAGGCTCACGCGCCATCGGTGTCGGCTAAGGGAAGAATCCCCGGCAGTCTGCGCGTGGCCCTGCGGCTTGTGCCAGGCAGGATTCTGAGCCAAGCCCACGTGACTCGCGGCTTCCCGGCAGTCTCAAGCAGTCGGCGGATCGCCGGGTCGCGACAACATCCGGCCATGCATGCCAGGGGTGGCTCGCGTAATGGTGAGCGAAGCACCCGCAAGCGCCGGTGCAGGCGTGCGATCCCGTCAGCAGCGTCATGCTATCTTTCTCCAACTCAGGAGGAATTCCCCAACCTCCGCAGAAACTATGTTCGGAGGTTAGGGATGATGGATTCACCCAAGGTCACTGTGCCTGACGCGCTCGTGCGTACGAGAAAGCTGCCCGCTATGGCCAAGGTGCTCTGGTGCTTCTTCCGCCTCATGGATGCGAAGAAGCCGGTCCTGTCCTTCAAGGAAGTCCGGGAAGCTGTTGGTGTGGCACAGAACTCACTCTTGAAGTACATCGGCGTGCTCGTCGACACCGGCTGGCTGCGCTACACCAGGCGCCGGAATCAGTTTGCCTGCAAGGCCATCTGGAAGCGTGGGCGCCCGGCGTTTCGCCTCCCGATGGACCTGGTCTGCGACCCGGAAGTGCCGGCCGAGGCGAAGCTGGTCTTGGGAACCATCACCAAGCTCACCGATGGCTTCAACTACGAGGATCTGCAGCGGCGCACCGGGTATAGTCAGGAGACTCTCTTCAAGTACCTTGACCTCCTCCTTCGCCTGGGGTGGCTGCGTGGCAGCGTATCCCGACAGGGGCGCAAGAAGTACTATCGCGTCACGGCCCGCAACCCACATCAGGAACGCAGAAAACAGGATGTTGAACTGTTCCACCGCTCCATGGCGTTGGCCAGGAAGCGACTCGGTTACTCCGTGGGCCAGTTGCTGCTCGGATACAAGGTGTCGCTGTTGATCCATGAGTCCATTCTGATCGAAAACGGTCACCTTTGGGGGCTGGTCAACCACAGAACCGGTGGTCGACTGCTCTACGACCTCCTGCTGCCTGAGTATCGCGTGGCGATCGAGTTCCAGGGACCCCAGCACGACCGCCCCACCGCGCTCTACCCCGACGAGGCGGAGTTTCGCGCACAGCAGGCCAGGGACGCGCTGAAGCGGACGCTGAGCACAAAGCTCGGCATCCGCTTGATCGAGGTGAAAGCAGAGGATCTCAGCTTCCCGCGGCTGGCCGACTTGCTGCGTGCGGCCGGTGTGCCCTTGAAAGCTGACCCCCGGGCTGCGGCACCCCACCTGTACACCCTTCTGGAGCAAGAGGCGGCGCTTTACCGGGCTGCCGCAGGCTGACGGGGGGCAGCTGTCCAGCCGCGCACTTCAAAGGAGCACCCCCACACGATACACCGACGACGGCAGCGGTGACATGGTGGTTCGACGATGCACCGACGGTGGCAGCAGCTCCGCACACCGTGCGGGATCAAGGTACAGGCCCTGCTCGCCGGCCAGGGCGGCGGCAGCGTACGCCACATCGATCCAGAAGCAGTGGAAGAGGAGCCCGCGGTCTTCTCCGTCCCCGCCGACCGTGATCGTCCAACTCTCCGGCAGCGGCGCCGGCGGGGTGAGCAGGAACACGTGCCGGAGGTGATGCTCATGGCGGCCAGCGGAGAAGTAGCAGTACTGTCCGAGGTACGCCACCACCTCGGGGTCGGCCACTCCCACCTCCTCGGAGACCTCCCGGAGTACTGCCTCCACAGGTGTCTCGCAGGGGTTCACGGTGCCTGCGGGCACCTGGGTGCCGGCCTCCGGCATGCCCACGTGGTCGAAGACAAGCAACTGGATTCGCTGCGCCCGCCGCCTCACGACGTACGCAATCACCTTCTCCCTCACAGGGTAGTCCACTTCGTCCCTCACCCTCGCCAGGAAGTTTCCACGCCCTCCGGCCACCGGGGGAACCGTGCGGTCAGGATCGGCGGAACAGGTCTCGCCAGTGAAGCAGGCCCCACCAGTAGCGCCAGTGCAGTCGATTCCACTGGCCTGCAAGGCCCGCCACCTGCATGGCCGAGGCCACGACGTCTCAGTCTGCACAGCGAGCCCTTCCTGCATGGCCGAGGCCACGGTGACGACGTCTCAGTCTGCACAGCGAGCCCTTCCTGCATGGCCGAGGCCACGGTGACAACGTCTCAGTCTGCACAGCGAGCCCTTCCTGCATGGCCGAGGCCACGGTGACGACGTCTCAGTCTAAGCAGCAGGCCCTTTCAGTAACGGCGGGGGCAGACGCTCGCAATAACACACCAGGCCCTGGCAGGACCAGATCAGGCCCTGGCAGTTTCACCAGAGCACCCCCACCCGTGTCGCATGAGCAGGCCCCTCAGTACTGTTTGAGCAAGCTCTCCAGGTACGCCTCCGTTCGCTCCGCCACCAGCCGATCCGTCAGCCCGGTTACGCCGAAGGCCGTCCAACCGGGGTAGACCGCAGGGGGGCCCGTCAGGAAGTCCATGAGGGCGACCAGGTCCCAGTACGGGTGGTAGCTGAAGGATGCGCCCGCCGCCTCCCGGTAGAATGCCAGGAAGGCGTCGGCTTCCGGCACGCCCGTCAGGAGTGCGAGGTTCACCCGGCAGTGCCCGACGTCGACGCCGCCCGGACCCTGGCACCCGTTGACCCAGTCCACCACCCCGCTGAGACGCCCTCCCTCCCAGATCACGTTGCAGGGGTGGAAGTCCCGGTGGATGAAGCAGCGGCGGGAAGCCGGTGGAGGCGCCTGGACGAGGCGGATGGCCCGCGCCCACGCATCGGGCCTGCGGGACCAGGCGGGAACCTCCAGGGCGCTCAGGTCCTTGTAAGGCCTGTACTGCCAGGCAAACCCGTGTGCGTCCACCCGGTGAATCGCCGCCAGCGCCTCCGCCATGGCCCTCAGCCAGGCCGTGCGATCTGGCGGCATCAGGTCAACGCGGCCGGGAAGCTCCGTCATCAGCACGGCAGGCGCGCCGCATGCGTCGCCCGACTCGTCGGTCGCTACGAGCCGGGGAACGGGCACCTCCGACCCCTGTGCCCGCCTGAGACAGGCGGCCTCATGCCGGACGAGGTCCGGCTCCTCGGCACGCCACGACTCGTTGGTGAACAGCCTCAGGATGAGGCGGTGCTCCTGGCCCGCACCCCGCACCAGGAGGCGATAGAGCGATGACGAAGTTGCGCCTGTTACAGGCGTGGCCTCAACCGCCCACACTGCGAACCCAAGGCCCCTGCTCAACCAGTCCTGCAGCCGCTTCGCATTCAGCAACCCCTTCACCTACCCACTATCCGCCTCTGTAGAGCCCTGGCCGCCAGGGGGTGTGCGGCAGCTACCCGGCCGCGGGTAACGGCCTCACCCACAGTACAGCCATTCACGGGTGTCGACACAGACACAGCGCCGGACAGCCTCCCGGGGCCACCGGCGCCGTGCAACACCCTTTCCTACTCCTCCCGGGTCGAGGCGACCTCGCCGCCCGAGCCGCCGTCACCGAACAGCTCCTGCCACTGGGGCATGGTGAGCAGCACCTCCCGCGGTTTCGACCCCTGGTGCGGGCCGATGAAGCCCCGCTCCTCCATCATGTCGATCAGGCGGGCCGCCTTGGTGTAGTTGCACCTCAGCCGCCGCTGCAGGAGCGAAACCGAGGCCTGGCCGTGCTCCACGACGATGCGGCAGGCCTGCGGGAACGCCTCGTCCAGCGCAGAGGTAGGCTCTCCGTCGCCGTTGCCGCCTGCGTGGCCGCG
The DNA here is from genome assembly GCF_017874315.1 of Symbiobacterium terraclitae. NCBI lineage: Bacteria > Bacillati > Bacillota > Clostridia > Eubacteriales > Symbiobacteriaceae > Symbiobacterium > Symbiobacterium terraclitae. Next base: position 49,223 of record NZ_JAGGLG010000006.1, read on the forward strand.
CCGGGTCGCGATCTCCACCTCCACCTCCTGTGCGGTGAAGACGGGCTGGGCCTGTGCCTTGACGAACTTCACGATCTGGTCGATCTCCCGTTCGTGGATGAAGGCGCCCTGCACCCGGATCGGTTTGGAGTGGCCCGCGGGGTGGTACAGCATGTCACCCTTGCCCAGCAGCCGCTCCGCACCCGCGTAGTCCAGGATCACGCGCGAGTCCACCTGCGACGAGACGGCGAAGGCGATCCGAGAGGGGATGTTGGCCTTGATCAGGCCCGTGATGACGTCCACCCGCGGCGACTGGGTGGCGATCACCAGGTGCATGCCGCAGGCCCGGGCCATCTGGGCGAGCCGGCAGATCGCGTCCTCCACGTCCACCGGTGCGACCATCATCAGGTCGGCCAGCTCGTCGATGAAGATCACGACGTAGGGCAGCGGCTGCCGGGGGTGCTCGGGATCGGGGCCGGGGTCATCACGGCAGAGCTGGTTGTACTGCGTGATGTTCCGGACCCCCGCCGCTGCGAACAGCTCGTAGCGGTTCTCCATCTCCTTCACCGCGCCCTTCAGGTAGCCGGCGGCCTTCTTGACGTCCGTGATCACCGGCGCCATCAGGTGCGGGATGCCGTTGTACGTGGAGAGTTCGACCATCTTCGGGTCGATCATCATCATCTTGACCTCATCCGGCCGCGCCTTGAAGAGGAGCGAGCAGATGATGGTGTTCATGCACACTGACTTACCGGAGCCGGTGGACCCGGCGATGAGCAGGTGCGGCATCTTGGCCAGGTCTCCCACCACGGGGTTGCCGGCCTGGTCCTTGCCGAAGGCCACCGACAGCTTGGACCCGGCGTTCAGCCACGAGGGCGTCTCCATGACCTCGCGGATGTGGACGGACAGCCGCTCCTTGTTGGGCACCTCGATGCCCACCGCAGCCTTGCCGGGGATCGGCGCCTCGATCCGGACGTGCTCCGCCGCGAGGGCGAGCGCCAGGTCATCGGCCAGCGCCGTGAACTTATTCACCCTCACACCCGGGGCAGGCTGGAGCTCATAGCGCGTAACGGCGGGTCCAGGGCTGATCTCGATCACCCGCGCCTCCACGCCGAATGTGCGAAGCGTGTGCTCCAGGAGTTGGGCCCGGGCCAGGTGGTCCTGGTGGTTCTGTTGGGACTTCTGCTGCGGCTTGGGCAGCATCGAGAGCGAAGGCAGTTGGTATGCCTCCCCCAGTTTGGAGGGGTCGATGGCGAGCTGCCCCTTCTCGCCCTCCACCAGGGGCACGTCTCGGGTCTCCTCGCCCTTGCGGCCGGCGCTGTCTCCGGCACGCGCCGTCCGGGAGGCCTTGGCTGGGGCGTCGGCGCCGCGGCCGCCGGTCCCGGTGCCGCCCGTGCCGGCGCCGAGGGTGCTGGTTCCGATCGTGGATATGTCGGTGGTACCCGCTCCGGTGACGCCCGCTCCGACGGTGCCCGTGCCGATGGTACCCGCTCCGGTGGCTGCCGCTCCGGTGGCCGCAGCGCCGACGGTCCCGGCGCCTGCGCTGCCGGCCGGCGCGTCCGCGCCGACTGCCGCGCCGGGGCCGGCGGTCACGCCTTCGGTCACAAGATCGGGCTGCCGGATGATCGGGATGGTGTGGCTGCCCGCGGCCGCACCCGGCAGCTCCGCCTGCGCAGCCCCGGAGCGCCCTTCGGCCGAGGACTTCCGCGGCGCGCCGCCGATGGTGTTCATCTCCTCGCTTGCGGCCATCCGCTTGCGGCCGGACGGGACGCCGGCCACCTCGCCGCCATTGCCCTCCTCGCCGGGCTGGCGCCTCACCAGGTCGACGAAGTCAGTGGCCACGCCCTTGGCACCGCGGGCACCGGCGACGAAGCGGGCCTTCAGCCACTCGAGGACGACGCCCAAAGACAGCCCGGTGCCGAGGACCAGCCCGATCAGGGCCGCGGTTGCTACGAAAACCCAGCGTCCGGCCTCGCCGAAGACGCGGGTCAGCGGCACGGCCAGGACGAAACCGACGAGACCGCCGCCCAGGCCGGACCGCGCATTCTCCAGGTCACCCCCGCCGGCGACGGACCCCTGGGTCACCAGCTGAACCACCAGCTCGAAGGCCAGGAACAGCAGAAGGATCCCCCATGCCTGGCGGTCCCAGCGGAAGGGGCGCTGCTGGGCGCGCAGGTAGATCACGTACAGGCCGAGCCAGACCACCAGGACGGAGAGGGCCCAGGCGCCAATCTCGCCCACGAGGGCCCGAAGGCCGTGGCTCAGCAGGTCGCCAAGGACGCCGCCGCCCTTGCCGGCCAACGAGAGCAAGAACCAGGCGCCGGCCGCGGCGATGAGGAGACCGCGCACCTCCTGGTAAAGCCCCGCTCCCTCGCCCTGGCCTCTGGACTTTGCGGCTGTGCGACGCTGCGCCACTCCAGTACCCCCCGAATCGCCAAAGGTTGGATAACATGGTTTCATTATACCACATGCGAAGGGGCCGATGCGCTTTTGCGCAACCGGCCCCGATGATCTAGGATTGTGCAGCTTCCTTCGCCTGGCACTCGGCGCAGGTGCCAAAGAACTTCGCAACGTGATCATTTATGCGGAATCCTGTCTTGCGCTCGATCGCCATCTCCAGGGCGCCCAACAGGTCGTCCTCGAACTCAATGATCTTCCCGCAGCTCTGGCAGACCAGGTGGTGATGGTGGTGGTTGTCCTCGTCCCGCACCTCGTAGCGGGCACGACCGTCGCCGAAGTCCAGCTTCTTGAGGACCTCGATCTCCTCCAGCAGCTCCAGCGTGCGGTAAACCGTGGCGATGCCGTTGTTGGGATGGGTCTCCTTCAGCATGGAGTAGACATCATCGGCTGAGAGGTGGCGCCCCCTGTTCATCAGGAAAATCGCGATAATCGCCCAGCGCTGGGGCGTAAGCTTATGGCCCCGTTCCAGCAGCCGGGTGTATATGTCCTTCAGCATCAAGGCCACGGCCCTCACCTCTCCCTCCGCCAGATTCCTTAATACCTTCGGGCGCCGACATGAAGATTCCTCCTCGCTCGCCCCTCCTGTCATATATCCTAAACGAGAATGATTCTAAATACAACCCCCTGCCGCGAAAGAGACCAGGCCCCGCTGACCTGGTCTGTTTTTTCACCCTTCCACCGGCAGCGGAACACGGGCGCCGGGCTGGAAGCGGGGGTCCAGATAGTCCTGCGCCCGGCCGGACACGAGCCGCACCACGGTCCCGCGGCCGTCCGGCCCGGGCTCCACCTGCAGCAGCCGCCCATCCACCACCACGTCCCGCATGGTGGGCAGAGTCGGGGAGAGCCCCTCGAGCACGAGCTCCATCGGCATCACCGACCACAGCATGACGGGGCCGCTGTCCGTCAGCGGGCTACCGGCACAGGTGTACCCTGAGGCGCCGTACGCCATCTCGCGCCCGCCGGCACTGCTGTACCCGGAGGCGCCATAGGCCATCTGACCCCTGCCGGCACAGCTGTACTCGGATGCGCCATACACCATCTGGCCCGTGCCGGCACAGCTGTACTCGGAAGCGCCATACACCATCTGGCCTCCGCCGACGCTGATGTACCCGGAGGCGCCAAACGCCATCTGACCACCGCAGGCTGTCGTATCCTCGACGGCCGTGTGCGTCCCCGGTCCTACCCCCCTCTCGTCGTGCCCGGGTCTGCTCACTGCACCACCCCCGGCCTGGCCGCCTTCCGCTCGTTGATCAGCTGGTTCAGTTTCGCCACCGCGTCCGAAAGGCCGCCGACCTCGTCGATCAGCCCCTCCTTGACGGCGTCCGGTCCGACGACGATCGTGCCCACGTCGCGGGCGAGCTCGCCGGTGCGGAACATCAACTCGCGGAAGCGTGCCTCGCTGGTCTTCGAGTTGGCCACCACGAAGCGGATCACCCGGTCCTGCATCTTGTCCAGGTACTCGTAGGTCTGTGGGACGCCGATGACCAGCCCTGTGAGGCGGATGGGGTGGATCGTCATGGTCGCCGTGGAGGCGATGAAGGAGTACGTCGTGCTGACGGCGATCGGCACGCCGATGGAGTGCCCGCCGCCCAGCACAAGGGAGACCGAGGGCTTGGACATGCTGGCAATCATCTCAGCGATGGCCAGTCCGGCCTCCACGTCACCGCCGACGGTGTTGAGCACCAGCAGCAGCCCCTCGATGTCCGGGTTCTGCTCCACGGCCACCAGCTGCGGGATGATGTGCTCGTACTTGGTCGTCTTGTTCTGGGGTGGCAGGGTGAGGTGTCCCTCGACCTGGCCGATGATCGTCAGCAGGTGGATGTTGGGGGAGACCTGCGGCACCTTGGTGGTGCCGATCGCCTCCAGGTTTTCGAGGGGGGCATTCTTGGGCGCCAGCGGCGGAGCCGGGACGCTCTGGTTGCGTTCCGGCATGACGGGGTCGGGCCCGGGGGTCACTCCGGGGACGTGCGTGGGCGGGTATCCGTTTCTGAACAGCATGGGTCACTCTCCTGGCCAGTCAGACTGGGGATAGTATCCGCCCTCGGACCCGAAAGCATCCCCCGTAAGCCCGGCGACAGGTGCCCAGCGCGGGACATGCCTCGCCGGTGCGCCCTGGGACGCCCTCTGCAGACTGCGCGCACCCCCGGTATGCCCCGGCCACAAGCGCCCTGTGGAGGACCCCCGCCGGTGCGCCCTGGGACTCCTTACCAGACGGTACCGGTAGACTTCGCTACGTCCTTGAGATCCCTGATCACGGTGCTCAGTTCGACGTCCTTCTTCTGGGCGAGATCACGCAGGCGGAAGCCAGAGGCCGTCCGAATCCCCTCGTCGCCGAAGTGCTTGGCCAGCACCATCCGGGCCTGCGGCATCTGCGCCAGGATCTCCGAAGGGGTGAACTCGCGGAAGTTCGGCATACCTGAGCAACCCTCCCAAGAAAGATCGATCGGGGCGAGGTGTCCCTCGCCCCAATAGCGTTCCCGCTTTTCGTCTACTCGATCGCCCGCGGCTCAGACCTCGATGATGATCGGCAGGATCATCGGACGGCGGTGTGTGCGCTCGTACAGGTACCGGGAGAGCGCATCCCGGATGGAACTCTTCAGCACCGCCCACTCGGGCACATTCCGGTCCATCTGCTCGGCCAGGGTGCGCCGGACCCGCTCCTTCGCCTCCTCCAGCAGCCCCTCGGACTCCCGCACGTAGACGAAGCCACGGCTGACCATCTCCGGCCCGCCCACGATAATCCCCTCCTCGCGGTCGACGGCGACGACCACGATGAGGATGCCTTCCTGGGCCAGCTGCTTCCGGTCGCGCAGTACGATGTTGCCCACGTCGCCCACGCCGAGCCCGTCGACCAGCACCTGGCCGGACGTCACCTTGCCGGCGATCTGGGCGCTGTTCCGGGTGAACTCGAAGATCGTGCCGTTCTCGCCGATCAGGATGTTCTCGGCCGGAACGCCGCACGCCTCGGCCAACTGCTTGTGCTTGAGCAGCATGCGGTACTCGCCGTGGATCGGCACGAAGAACTTCGGCCGGGTGAGGTTGATCATCATCTTCTGCTCTTCCTGGCTGGCATGGCCGGAGACGTGCACGCCTGCGCTCCGGTCGTAGATGACCTCAGCCCCGCGCCGGTACAGGTTGTTGATGGTGCGGGCCACCGACTTCTCGTTGCCCGGAATCGCCGTGGCGGCGAAGAGCACGGTGTCGCCGGGCATGATCTCGACCGCCTTGTGGTCGTTGACCGACATGCGGCTGAGGGCCGACATGGGCTCGCCCTGCGAACCGGTGGTCAGGATCACCTGGTTCTGCAGCGGCACCCGACGCAGCTCGTCGATGCTGACGATGGTGCCCTCGGGGACGTTCAGGTACCCCAGCTCAAGGGCAATCTTCACCGTGTTCTCCATGGACCGGCCCACGACGGCCACCTTCTTGCCCAGCTCGGCCGAGATCTCGATGGCCTGCTGCAGCCGGTGGACGTTGGATGCGAACGTGGCCATCAGGATGCGGCCCTTCGCGTCCCGGAACACCCGCTCCAGGTTCGGCCGGACCGACCGCTCCGACGGGGTGTACCCCGGCCGCTCGGCGTTGGTGGAGTCGGCCAGCAGGGCCAGGATGCCCTTCTTGCCCAGCTCGGTGAGCCGCTGGTAGTCGGCGAACTCGCCGTCGATGGGGGTCTGGTCGAACTTGAAGTCGCCGGTGTGCAGGATCGTGCCGACCGGGGTGGTGACGGCGATGGCGCAGGAGTCGGGGATGGAGTGGTTCACCCGGATGAACTCGCAGGTGAACGGCCCCAGCTTGATCTGGTCGCCTGCCTTAACGGCCCGGGACTCCGGCGGCAGCGGGATCCCGGCCTCGCCCAGCTTGCCCTCGATCAGGCCCAGGGTGAGCCGGGTGGCGTAGACCGGGATGGAGAGGTTGCGGAGCAGGTACGAGACGGCGCCGATGTGGTCCTCGTGCCCGTGGGTGATCAGCAGCGCCCGTACCTTCTCCCGGTTCTCCAGGAGGTAGGTGAAATCCGGAATTACGATATCAATTCCCAGCATCTCCTCGTCCGGAAAGGAGAGGCCGGCGTCGATGACGATGATGTCATCGCCATACTGGATCGCCATGCTGTTCTTGCCGATCTCGCCAAGCCCCCCTAAGGGGATGACGTACAGCTTGTCGCCTTTTTCGCGGTGACGCGCCAAACGACTGCGTTCCTCCTTTGAAGGGCCCGCGCGCGGGCCCTGGGTGTGATGATTGCACAGCAAAACAAACCCCCATCGGAGGAGGCGTGGCCGCCCGACGGGCAGAGCGCGCGCCAGCAGTTGTGGGGGGCAGGAGGAAGAGCAACCCTATGGGGTTGAGGCAGCAGCCGCCGCGACGCACCACCGCCGTCCCGGTGCGAGGGGCCATCCTGACCAGCTGCCGTTCTCTTCTCCCGGTTCGCCGTTCAATAGACCTTCCTTAGGATTATACCCAATGGCCTACGGGGTTACAAGCACGCGTGCCAGAAATAGCTAGCAAGCCGACCGGCGCCTCGCGCGCTCGGTCGGCTTGCTCGATCACCCAAGTGCTTGCAAGAACTCCAGCCGGTTGCCGAACGGGTCGCTGGCGTGGAACCGCCGGTAGCCCGGGAGCGGCACGTCTTCCCGCACGGACACGCCGCTTCGCTCCAGCCGCTCACGCAGCCCGTCCAGATCGTCCACGAGAAACGCGGGGTGCGCCTTCCGAGCGGGGCGGAAGTCCTGTTCCACGCCGATGTGGATCTCGTGCGCACCGCAGCGGAACCAGACGCCGCCGCGCCCGCGCAGGCCCTCGGGCTTCGGCAGCTCTTCCAGCCCGAGAAGGCCGCCGTAGAACGACCTCGCCACCTCCTCACACTCCGGCGGCGCGGCCAGCTGGACGTGGTGCAGCGCGATCTGCACGGCCCTCACCTCCCAAGTCACGCGCCGTGCCTGACGAGGCTCGCCTGATGGGGGGCGAACCCGCCGGGTCACGCCTCACGCCCAACCAGGACGACCTCGTGCAGGACCAGCCCGCCAAGTCACACCTTCTGCCCGATCAGGATCGCCTTGTCCAGGACCAGCCCGTCAAGTTACGCCTTCCGCCCAATCAGGATCGCCTTGTGCAGGACCAGCCCGTCAGGTCACACCTTCTGCCCGATCAGGATCGCCTTGTCCAGGACCAGCCCGCCCAGTCACACCTTCCGCTTGATCAGGATCGCCTTGCCCAGGACCAGACCGTCAAGTTACACCTTCCGCCCGATCAGGATCGCCTTGTGCAGCACGAACCCGTCGTCCGTGATCGCAAACCGGTCCCTCGCCGCAGCGGGCGCTCCGGCCAGCAGGGCGCGCACCTGGTCCGCCGCGGCAGGCGGCGTGGCGGCGCGGCCAAGCCAGTTCTCCCGGTCGACACGGGTGGTGAAGCGGTGGGCAACAGTGAACCGCAGCCCGGCCCCCTCCACGAAGGCCTGCCACTCGGAGAGGCGGTAGGCCTTGTGGTGGCTGGGATCCCTGAGCTTCTCTACCTCGTTGATGAACCGGTCCAGCTCCGGCTCCTCAGGCGCCACGTTGTCCACCACCACCAGCCGGCCGCCGGGGCGGAGCACCCGGGCCGCCTCCCGGCAGAAGCGCTCCACGGCGGGGAAATGGTGCGCGGCGATGCGGCAGGTGACCACGTCGAAGGACCCGTCAGGGAAGGGCAGCGTTTCCGCGTCGGCCACAGCGAAGCTGACGTTGCCGAACCCCCGCCGCTCGGCCTGCTCACGGGCGATGGACACCATCTCGGGCGTCAGGTCGACCCCCACCACTCGCCTGGCGTGGGGCGCCAGTGCGAGGACGGTGTGCCCGGTGCCGGTGGCCACGTCCAGGATCTCCTCGGTGCCGGTAAGCCCTGCGATGTCCGGAAGGAGCGCCAGGTCTTCCCCTTTGGCGTGGATGGTACTGGTGAGATACTGCTCCGCCGAGGTGCCGAACTGCCGGCGCACCTCAGCCTTGGTGCCTAGATCCTGCGAGTTCGTCATGGAATCGCCTCCCAGCAGCAACAGTAGCACGGGGGGCAGCCGCCCGACCACTGCCGGAATGGCATGGGGGTATGCGCACGGACCCCGGGGCAAGCCCCCGGCATGCAGGAGGTCCCCGGGGCGCTACCTGGCACCCAGGAGGTCTCCGTGACCGACGTGACCCAGTGAACCTCCGACGGTTTGAGACTCCCTCGAAGCCGCACTCCAGGCGGGTTGCACTCGCCGACTGTGCAGCATGAGCCCTGGAACTACTCTCACACGGCCGGAACTTCATGGATGCACGAGCCCTCCGGGGGGACACATCCCGGCACGCAGCGGTGCTCCGGGAGCTACTTGGCACCCAGGAAGGCTCCGTGATCGACGTGAACCAGCGAACCTCCGACGGTCTGAGACTCCCTCGGAGCCGCACCCCAGGGCGGGTTGCACTCGCAGCCCGTGTAGCATGAGCCCTGGTAGTACTCTCAAACCGCCGGAACTTCATGGTTCAACGTACTCCCCGCTCCTCCCGGCGCCCAGGGCGCCCCCGAGGCCGCCGTGTCCAGCCAACCTCCGACGGTTTGAGAGTCCCTCGAAGCCACAGTTCATGCGGGCTAGGATCGCGAACCGTGTGGCACAAACCCTGGGACTACTCTCAAACCGCCAGAACTTCATGGTTCAACGTACTCCCCGCCCCTCCCGACGCCCAGGACGCCCCCGAGGTCGCCGCACCAAGCGAACCCCCGACGGTTTGAGACTCCCTCAAAGCCGCACCCCAGGCGGGTTGCACTCGCAGCCCGTGCAGCGCAAGCCCTGGAACTACTCTCAAATCGCCGGAACTTCATGGATGCGCGACCCCCCTGGGGGACACGACCCGGCACGCGGGGTGCTCCGGGGCGCTACCTGGCACCTCCGAAGGCTCCGTGACCGACGTGACCCAGTGAACCTGCGACGGTTTGAGACGCCCTCGAAGCCGCAGTTCATATAGGCCAGGGCCGCGGCCCGTGTGGCACAGGCCCTGGAGTTGCTCTCAAACCGTCGGAACTTCATGGATGCACGAACCCCCCGGGGGGACACATCTCGCGCATGCGGTCTGCGGGTCGCCACCTGGCACCTCCGAAGGCTCTGTGATCGACGTGACCCAGCGAACCTCCAACGGTTTGAGACCGCCTCGAAGCCGCAGGCTGTGCGGGCCGGCGCAGGTCCGGCAGCCTCACTGAACACGAGTACGCCCATCGCAGGGGGAACCGCCGCACGAACCAGGGATCGCAGTCGCGCCGTCTGTCTTAGGGAGGAGGCGCAGCCATGAAAAGAGCTGGAATCGTCCTGGGCTTGCTTGTTGGCCTGCCACTGCTGCTCTGGGCCCCGTGGCTCAACGCCGAGGCGGCGCAGCAGCGGGCGGTAGCGTCGTTCACCTCTGCCTGGTCCGGCGTGTCTGACGGCTGCGGGTTCGACTGCCTGGGCTGCGGAGCGGTGGGCGCCACGCGCACCGCGTTCGGCTGGCGGGTCGAGGTCGAGTACGCCTGCGGGCTGCTGCCAGCAGACCTGCCCGAGTACCATCGGCGGGATACGATGTTCGTCTCGGCCCTGGGAACTGTCCATGGGATCAAGCGCCCGTGAACACTGGCGGCCTTTGACCGTGTATCCAAGGTTATGTATAATTGGACTCCGTGTGGGGGCGCCGCGCAGGTGGCGTGCAGCAGCAGGCCGGAGGTGTTGGGGTGTTCGGAGGGGTTCGGCAGAGGGTTTTTCGCGTGGTGGGGCCCCGCCTGATCAAGACGGGGATCGCGGTCAGCCTGGCCTGCGGGCTGATGTCCCTGGTGGACCCGACGAAGGGCCTCGTAGGGGCAGGCGTCTCGGCTGCGCTGATGATCGCACCCGACGAGCACGTGGGCCGGGAGTGGGCGCGCAACCAGTTCCTCGCTGCGTTCCTGGGCGTCTTTACGGGCGCAGTGGCCGGCTGGCTGCTGGGATACGCCCCGTGGTTCGCCGGCCCGGTGGTGATGGTGGTCATTCTCCTGTACGCGCGGCTCGGGTACCCGGCGGCGGCCATCGGCGGCGTGACCAATGCCCTGTTCATCCTGGAGCACGCCGACCTGGGCTTCCTGTTCGCCGCCTACCGCTTCACCTCTTCGGTGGTCGGGCTCATTATCGGCTGGCTGGTGAACCGGTACGTGCTGCCCTACTCACCGGCTCGTGCCGCGGATCAGGGCAAACAAGTCAGCCAGGTGCAGCAGGTGGACCAGGTGGAGCAGGCTGTGTAATAAATCTGACGGGCAACGCCGCGTTGCGTTGCCCGTCTTGCCTTAGAGGAGGTGCAGCAGCGTCCAGGGCCACGGCCCAGCCACTGTTCCAGATCCCCTGCCCATCACAAGAGAGGTCGCGACCCCCAGGGCCACGGCCCCAGCCCCTGTTCCAAATCCCCTACCCATCACAAGAGAGGCCGCGGCCCCCAGGGCCACGGCCTCCACGCATCTACAGCACACCCGCCTCCGCCAGCGCCGCCCGCAGGGCCTCCTTCTGCGCCTCCGTGGCGTCCACCAGGGGCAGGCGCACCGGCCCGACGGGGAAGCCGGTCATGTTCAGCGCGGCCTTCACCAAGATGGGGTTGGTCACCGCAAACAGCCCCCGGAACACGGGCAGGAGGCGGCGGTGCCAGGCGGCGGCCTGGGCGGTGTCGCCGGCCAGGAAGGCCTGGATCAGCTCCTGCATCTGCGGGCCCACCACGTGGCTGGCCACGCTGATGATCCCATACGCGCCCACGGTCAGGTAGGGCAGCAGGTTGGCGTCCTCGCCAGACCAGACCAGGAAGCCCTCGGGGGCGCCGCGCAGGATCTCGGCCAGCTGGCCCACGTCGGCACACTCCTTGATGCCGATGATGTTCTTCACATCGCGCGCCAGCCGAACGGTCGTCTCGGCGGTCATGTTCACCGACGTGCGACCGGGCACGTTGTAGGGGATGCAGGGGATCTCCACCGCCTCAGCGACGGCCCGGAAGTGCCGGTAGAGCCCCTCCTGCGGCGGCTTGTTATAGTACGGCGTGACCAGCAGCAACCCGTGGACGCCGGTGCGGGCCGCCTCCCGGGAGAAGCGGACCGTCTCCGCCGTGTTGTTCGACCCAGTCCCGGCGATGACCGGCACCCGGTCGCCCACGGCGTCCACCACCGCTTCAAACAGGCGCAGCTTCTCCTCGTGTGACAGCGTGGGCGACTCGCCGGTGGTGCCGGAGACCACCAGGCCCTCGGATCCCGCCGCCACCAGGTGTTTCGCCAGCTCCCCCGCCCGCTTCAGGTCTACAGCACCATCAGGGGTCATCGGGGTCACCATGGCGGTCAGGAGCCGTCCAAAGGTCGGCACGGGGGATCCCTCCTCACTAGAATGCGGAAGACATTTGGCTTGCAGCGCACGGTGCGACAGCGGGGCACCCGGGGACCTGCGGCGCCCATCAGCCGGGTCTCGGGTCCGGGTGCTTCAGGCACCCACCGGCTTGGTGACGGCCCGCCTGGGACCTGCGGACGTCCAGCGGACCGGCGACGGTTCACCTGGGGCCTGCATGCCCCCAGGGGATCGGCGACGGCCCACCTGAGACCTGCGGACGTCCAGCGGACCGGCGACGGTTCACCTGGGGCCTGCATGCCCCCAGGGGATCGGCGACGGCCCACCTGAGACCTGCGGACACCCAGCGGCCCCGCCACGACCCACCTGGGACCTGCAAACCCCCAGCAGACCGGCGACGGTTCACCTGGGACCTGCATGCCCCCAGGGGATCGGCGACGATTCACCTGGGACCTGCATGCCCCCGGCGACGGCCCACCTGAGACCTGCGCAGCAGCCCGGCGACGGCCCACCTGGGACCTGCGGACACCCAGCGGCCCCGCCACGGCCCCCCTGGGACCTTCCGCCCATCACCTGGGCCACGTGCCCCTCGGGTCTGCGGCGCGCACCTGCGCCAACGCTTACTTCGCTCTCCATCACACTTTGCTCAACTCGAACGCATCATGCAGCGCCTGCACGGCGCGCTGCACGTCGGAAGCAGGAATCAGGCACGAGATCGTCACGTGCGAGTCAGCGGTCTGCCAGATGGGCACCTCGGCGGCGTAGAGCGCCTCGGCCACGGTGGCCATCACCCCGGGCCGGCCGCGCATGCCCGAGCCGACCACGGTCACCTTGGCGCAGCCGTGACGGACCTGGAGGTCCACCAGACCCAGCTCGGTCAGGATCATCTCCGCCTGGGTGGCCCGCTGCTCCGGGATGGAGAACGCACTGGACTCCAGCGACACGCTGATCAGGTCCACCGAGATGCCGGCGTTGGCCAGCCGGCGGAAGAGCCGGGGCGTCGCCCAGTCGCGGCCCGTCTTCACCACCACCTGGGCGAGCCCCACCACGTGGGTGACGGCGGTGACGATCCGGTCGGCGAAGGGCTCGCTCCACATCACGCCCGCCTCGGCGCTGTACGTGATCAGCGTGCCCGGGGCGTCGCTGAAGGTGGACCGCACCCGTATGGGCACCCGGTGCTGCATGGCGATCTCCACTGCCCGGGGGTGGACAACCTTCGCACCGTAGTGGGCCATCTGGGCGATCTCGTCGTAGGTGGTGACCGAAAGCGTGCGGGCCTCGGCCACCAGGCGCGGGTCGGCGGTCTTCACGCCGTCCACGTCGGTGTAGATCTCCACCACCTCTGCCCGCAGGGCGCCGCCAAGGGCGGCGGCGGTGGTGTCGGATCCGCCCCGACCAAGGGTGGTGACCTCGCCGGCGGCGTTCACGCCCTGGAAGCCGGCCACCACCACCACCAACCCCTCGCGGAGCCGGTTGAGCACCGGGGTCGGGTCGACTTTGATGATCTGCGCGGCGCCGTGGTTGCCGTCGGTCTGAATCCCCGCCTGACCGCCGGTCAGCGCCACGGCCGGGATGCCATGTGCGCTGAGGTGAGCGGCCATGACGACGCTGGAGATGATCTCCCCGCAGGAGAGGAGCAAGTCCATCTCGCGCGGGGCCACCTCGGCCGAGGCCGAGTTGACCAGTTGGATCAGCGTATCGGTGGCGTACGGGTCCCCCTGGCGCCCCATGGCGGAGACCACCACCACCGTGGCGTACCCGTCCTGAACCGCCTGCCGCACGCGGCGCAGGACGGCCTCCCGCCCCTCCGCCGTGGCGACGGAGGTGCCACCAAACTTCTGTACGATGATCCGCATGCCGAGCCGGCGTCCCTCCTCTCAGATGTCGCGCCAACCCGGCACGGGCGCAGCCTAGACCAGCTGCATTTCCACGAGCTTCTCTGCGATCTGTACGGCGTTGGTTGCGGCGCCCTTGCGCAGGTTGTCGCTCACGATCCAGAGCCAGAGTCCCTTCTCGTTGGTCAGGTCCTCCCGGATTCGCCCCACCAGCGTGTCATCCGTGCCGGCCGCGTCGATGGCGGTGGGGAAGACGAACTGGAACGGGTCGTCGACCACCTTGACGCCGGGGAAGCGGCTCAGCGCCTCCCGCGCCTCGGCAGGGGTCACCTTCCGCTCGAACTCCACCAGCACCGACTCCGAGTGGCCGACAAAGACCGGCACGCGGGTGCAGGTCATGGTCACCGGCAGGTTCGGCAGGCCCATGATCTTCCGGGTCTCTGCAGAGAGCTTCAGCTCCTCAGTGGTATACAGATTATCCGTGAAGGTCTCGGCGTAGGGCAGAACGTTGAATGCGATCTGCCGCTTGTAGACGGTATGCGGCAGTTCGCCCTCGTGACCCTCCACCCAGGCCCGGGTCTGCGCCTCCAGTTCCTCGATGGCCTCCTTGCCCGTGCCCGAGACCGCCTGCATGGTGGTGACGATGACCCGGGTCATCGGCGACAGGTCGTGCAGCGGCTTCAGGGCCATCACGAGGCCGATGGTCGTGCAGTTGGGGCTGGAGATGATGCCCTTGTGCCTGCGCAGGTCCTCGGGGTTCACCTCGGGCACGACCAGGGGCACCTCGGGGTCCATCCGCCAGGTGGAGGACTTGTCGATGACGACGGCCCCCGCGCGGGCGGCCGCCGGCGCCAGCTCCCGGGACAGGGAGCCGGTCGCGGCGAAGAAGACCAAGTCCATGCCCGCGAAGGCGTCGGGGGTGGCCTCCTGCACGGGGATCTGCTCCCCCCGGAAGGTGACGACGGAGCCGACGCTGCGGGCGCTGGCCAGGGGCAACAGCCGCCCGACGGGGAAGTTGCGGGCCTCCAGCAGGGCCAGGAGCTCGTGGCCGACGGCGCCGGTGGCGCCGACGACGGCGACGTTCTTCATGCGGATCCTTCCTTTCCAAGTATTCCTGCGCCCTTCCGCCGGGGGCCCGCCCCGATCCTGCGTCTGCCTCCCCCATCACGGCGCCCCGCGCTCCTCAGATTCCTTCGGCCCCAGGAGCAGGGGCTGCACCTGTCGCCCCTCCATCGCAGCGAGGATGGTGGGGATCAGGTAGTTCTCGATGTCGGCATCGATGGAGGTAGGCTTGCCGAACGGATTGTCCTGGCGGAAGGGCACGAAATAGATGTTCCTGGCCACCAGAAGTGCGCCAAGGTTGCGTGCGTTCATGCCGAGGCCGTCGTTGGTGGTGACGGCCAGCACGACCGGCCGGTGGTTGCGCATCTGGGCCTTCGCGGCCATGCAGACCGGCGTGTCGTTGATGGCGTTGGCCAGCTTGGCCATGGTGTTGCCCGTGCAGGGCATCACGACGAGGCAGTCGAGCTTGACCTTCGGCCCGAAGGGCTCGACCTCCGGGATGGTCATCAGGGGCAGGCGCCCCGTGATCTGCTCGATCTGAGTGATCCAGTCATCAGGCTTCCCGAACCGGGTCTCGGTGGTCCGCACGTTCGCCGAGATGATCGGGATGATCTCCGCGCCCTCGTCCCGCAGCACCCGGAGCTGGGTCATCGCCCGGCCCAGGTTGCAGTGCGAGGCCGACATCGCCACGCCGATCCGCTTGCCGGCCAGTTGCTGCATGCTCATCGCTCCCCCTCCATCGCATCGGTCCGTCGGAGGTGGCGAACGACGAGTTCGGCGATGATGCGACCGGCGGTCACAGGGGCGACGATGCCCGGCAGCCCGGGTGCGAGCCGGGCCGTGAGCCCCAGCTCCCGCGCGGCCTCGAAGTCCGTGCCCCCGGGGGCGGAGGCCACATCGATGATCACCGCGTGGCCGGGTGCGCCGGCCAGGATGGCCCGCGTCAGCACGGGAGCCGGAACCGTGTTGAAGATGATGTCCGCCTCAGCCACCGCCTGCGGCAGTTGGGCCCACTCCACGGGCCGGTGGCCCGCGGCCCAGATCCGGGCCTGGTCCAGCTCGCTGCGGGCCGCCACGGAGACCTCGCTCATCAGCCCCCTGAGCAGCAGGGCGATGGCCCGGCCGGTGCGGCCGAAGCCGATCACCAGCGAGCGGCTGCCGAAGATGGTGAACGGGGTCGACTCCATCGCCATCTGGATCGCGCCCTCTGCCGAGGGAATCGAGTTCCAGGTCGCGAAGTGGTCCGACTCCCGGTACTCGATCAGCGGCAGGCCGGCCTCCTCGCAGAGCTTGTTCAGGTACGGGTTGCTGAGGCCGACGAAGACCGGCGCCCCTCGGGCGACGCGGCGCAGCCCGTCCTGGTCCACCACGCAGGGGGGCACGCCTTCGGCGGTGTAGACCGTCCCGTCAGGGCTCACGCCCTGCACGGGCAGGATCACCGTCTGCGCGCCGGTGAGAGCCTCGGCCCCCGAGGTGCAGACCTCCACGCCGGCGAACCGGTCCTCCCACTCCAGGCCGGCCACCCGGACCCGGGCGCCCGCACGGAGCAGGAAGTGCACCGCCTCCGCCATGCGCCTGTCGCCGCCGATGACGGCGATCTGCTTGCCGTACACGCTCATCCACCCAGTCCTCCAATCCTACCGAACCTCATCCCATTCTATGGGAGCGGTTCAGGCAGGGTGCGGAGCGGGCGGGAGCGCCCCGGGGCGTTGAAGGGGCGGCGGCTTTCCCCCGGAATGCGTGCCGGATGGCCCTTCGGGTGGCGCCGAACTCGCCCGGCCGCGTGCAGCTCGGGCGAACACCCGTCAGGTCCCCGGGAAGGCGACCTCCTCCAGGTCGAAGGCGACCCGTTTCTCCTTCAGCACCCACCGGCAGGTCATCAGCACGCCGGGCAGGTAGGCCTCCCGGGTGGGGGCGTCGTGCCGGATGGTCAGCGTCTGGCCGGGTCCGCCGAAGATCACCTCCTGGTGCGCCACGAGGCCGGGCAGGCGCACGCTGTGCACCGGAACCTCCGGCGCGGAGAGGTCGCCCCGGCGCCGCTCGAGCCGGGCCCGGGTGCGCAGGGCGGTGCCGGACGGGGCATCGAGCTTGGTCTTGTGGTGCATCTCGATGATCTCGACGTCGGGGAAGAAGCGCCGGGCCTCCTCGGCGAAGCGCATCAGGAGCATCATGCCCACGGCGTAGTTGGCGATGAAGGCGCCGCCCAGCCCGCGTTTTCGACAGGCCTCCGCCCAGGCCTCGGTCTCGCCGGGCTCGAAACCAGTGGTGCCCACCACGGGGGCGATGCCCGCCGCGATCGCCGCCGGGATGGTTTTCCGGGCGGCGGCCGCCACCGTGAAGTCGACCAGCACGTCGGCCTGGCCGCCGGCCGCGAGGAACGCCTCCAGCGAGCCGTGGATCTCAGGGCCCGGCCGGCCTCCCAGGCTCACGAACTCGGCCAGGTTCCGGCCGACGCCCTCCCGGGCGATGGCGCCCACCAGGGCGAAGCCGGGCTCCTGTGCCACCCCCCGGGCCAGGACCTGCCCGACCTTGCCGGTGGCACCTGCGAACACGACACGAATGGGCTGCAAGCGCGCTCACCTCTGTAACAGTTTCCGCATCCGGCGAAATGCAAAACGGCTGCGAGCAAGCCCGCCTGGGCTTGATCGCCAGCCGCTCCAATGGTTGCGGTATGAACCGGGCCGTGCAGTGGTTTTAGACTACCTCCGCTGTCCGGCCCTGTCAATACGTCTCCCGCAATGCCACATGGACGGTGATCGACCCCAGGCTGGTCTCCAGGGGGATCACCAGTCGTTTGATGGACAGCGTGGAGATGGACGTGCCCTTGCCCACCACCACGGAGGGCGGGGCGATCTTGCACGGGTAGCCGGCGGCCTCCAGCTCCCCGGAGGCCAGGCCGGTGATGACATTGCCCAGCTCCGCCACGGCGGACTCGCACATGGCGTCGAACTCGGCAATCGTCTCACCCGTCATCGCGGAGACCAGATTGCACGCCGTCTGCTCGGTCATGCCATACAGCACCAGGCCCTGGGCGCGGCCCACCACGCCGATGAGCACCGTCACCTCATCGGACTCCAGCGGTGACTCCTCGAGCCGCACCTGCCCCTGGGTCACCTCGGTGCCCGTCTCGGTCTGCAGCACCTGACTTGCCGATACGAGGAACGGGTTGACAAACTCTGCCTTCACCTGCATGTTCATTCCCTTCTGCCACGGCCCCGCTCGCCTCGGTCCCCTTCACTTCACAGCCCGGTAGAAAAAGGGTGAGGCGCTCGCGTAGCCCAGTTCTCTTGCCTTGAGCAGGCTCTCGGTTCCGCCGACGAACAGGATGCCCCCCGGCTTCAGCGCGGCGTGGAACTTCCGGTACAGCTGATCCTTGGCCTCTTCCGTGAAGTAGATGACCACGTTCCTGCAGAGTATCAGGTCCAGGTTGGCGGGGAAAGGGTCGGAGAGCAGGTTGTGCTGCTCGAACTTCACCCTGGACTTCAGGCGCTCGCTGAGGACGAAGTCCTGCCCCATCTGGGTGAAGTACTTGGCACGCCGGGCGGGCGAGACGTTCTTCAGGTCCTTCTCCTGGTAGACCCCCGCCCGGGCGACCTTCAGGATCTCGCCGTCCAGGTCGGTGGCCAGGATCTGGTGGTGCCCCAGCGGGTCGATCTCATCGAGGAGCATCGCAACGGAGTAGGGCTCCGACCCGTTGCTGCAGCCCGCACTCCAGATGCGCAGCGAACGGCTCTGCCTGAGCAACTCCGGCAGAATCACCTTCTGCAGCTCCTCGAACTTGTCCGGGTTGCGCAGCCACTCCGAGACGTTGATGGTGAGGAAGTCGCGGAACTCCTTGACCCGCGCCGGCGTGGTGGACAGCAGCCGGGCGTAGGCCGCCAGATCGCTGACCCCCGCCCGCCGCATGATCGTCTGCAGCCGGCGCTCCATCTGCGTCCCTTTATAGCAATCCAGGTCGATCCCCGTAAGTTCCAGCACGGTGCGCCGGAACACCGAGTAGCCCGGCTGATTCACGATTTATCCCTCTCCCACCGCGCGCGTGATCGCTTCAGCGATGGCGTGGACTGGCAGGACCTCCCGGGCCGCCCCCAGTTCCACCACCACCTTGGGCATACCGTAGACCACGCAGGTGGAGGCATCCTCGGCGATGGTCCATCCGCCGGCCCGCAAGAGGCTGACCATCCCCTTGGCGCCGTCGTACCCCATGCCGGTCAGGATCACACCCACCAGCCGGTTCCCCCACTGCGGCACCACCGACGCCAGCGTGACGTCGACGGCGGGGCGCACCCCGTGGACGGGCGGCCCCTGGTCCAGTTGAATCCGGCCCTCGCTGTCCACCGTCATGTGGTACCCGCCCGGCGCCACCAGCACCTCTCCGGCTCGCACCGGATCGCCGGCCCGGGCCTCCTTCACCGGAATCGCCGACAGCTCGTTGAGCCGCTCCGCCAGCGATCGCGTGAACCCCGGCGGCATGTGCTGCACTACCAGCACCCCCGCAGGGAGGTCGCCCGGCAGCCGCGGGATGATCTGATGCAGGGCCCCGGGTCCGCCCGTGGAGCACCCGATCACCACCAGCCGCCGCGGCGGCCGGTCACCGCCTGCGACCGGCCGCGGCCGCACCACCGGAACCGGGCCCTGAACCCGCCCGGGCAGCCTGGGCGGCGGCGGCACCACCGTCCGCACCCGAGGCGTGGCCCCGGCGGCGCCCTTGACCTTGGCCACCAACTCGTCGCGGGTGATGTGCATGTTGAGCGAGATCGAACCCGAGGGCTTGGCCACGAAGTCGACCGCACCGAGCGCCAGGGCGCGTATCGTGGCCTCCGCGCCCTCGCTGGTATGGCTCGAGACCATCACGACCGGGGTGGGCCGCCGGGCCATGATCTCCCGCAGTGTCCCGAAGCCGTCCAGACGGGGCATCTCGATGTCCAGCGTCACCACGTCCGGCTCGAGCCGGAGCACCTTTTCCAGGCCGTCCTGACCGTCCCGCGCCGTGCCGACCACCGTGATCTGAGGGTCAGACTGGAGCAGTTCGGTCAGCACCTTTCGCATAAAGGCGGAGTCGTCAACGACCAGCACGCGGATCGGGCGCTGTAGACGCTCACGCATAGCAGGTCAGCCGACAAACTTCCTGACGGTAGAAAGAATCTTATCGGGCTCGAACGGCTTGACGACGAAGTCCTTGGCGCCCGCCTTGATCGCCTCGATCACCATCGTCTGCTGCCCCAGTGCGGAGACCATGACCACCTTCGCATCGGCGTCGATGTTCTTGATCTCCCGCGTGGCGGTGATCCCATCCATCACGGGCATGGTGATATCCATCAACACCAGGTCCGGCCGGTACGTCTGGTACATGGCGACGGCCTCCTGGCCGTTCTCAGCCTCCGCCACCTCATAACCGTTTTCGGTGAGCAGCTTCGAGCACCGCATCCGCATGAAGGCAGCGTCGTCGACCAACAGAATCTTGGGCATTCGGTTCCCTCCTGCGCAGTTTCGGACCTATAACTCGCGTTCCCCTCGCCCCACCGTGCTGACCAGCAGCCGGCCCGTGGCCACGTACAGGTGGAGCGTGCGGCCGTAGGTCCCGCCCATGTCCTCAGCAACCAGTGTAATCCCGTGTCGGGCCAGTGCAGCCCGCACCGCCTCGGCGTTGCGGGCCCCGATGTCCAGCTTCGGATTCGATCCCGCCAGGCTCAGCATGCGGGCGCCGCCCGCAGCCCGTGCCGTGATACGGGACCGGGAGGCACCGGCCTTGACGATCGCTGCCAGCGCCGCCTCCACCCCGGTATCGGCGTACTTCCCCGGGGGGGCGTCCCGCCCCCTGGCCATGCTGCTGTCGGGCAGGACCACGTGAACCATCGCACCGATGCGGGCCACCGCATCGTACAGCGCAAGCCCGACGCAGGAGCCCAGTCCGTAGCAGACGAGCACCCGGGACGGGTCGCTGGCGACCTTCAGTTCGCCCAGCCCGACGGCCTCAGTTTCGACACCAATCATCGAATCGCCTCTAGCGCGGCCACCAAGCGCGCCATGGACACGGTATCGGGCATCAACAGGAGATGTCCGGGCAGCGCGCCGTTGAACGAAGTCGCCACCACGAGGGCCTCGTCGCCGCTCTGGTAGAGGTCGACGACCACCGCCTCCAGGATGGCGCCGGCCATGTCCTCCACCACCACGGGCGGCGTCGGCTTCACCTCGAGGCCGGTCCGGTCCGCGATGGCGTTCATGAAGGCCGAACTGCACACGTTGCCCAGTTCCGCGAGGGCCGAGCTCGCCAGCTCGTCCAGCTCCTGGCAGGTGCCAGGCGGGTGGCCGAGCAGCAGGTCGACCAGCCCCCGCGCGTTCTCAGGTTTGAAGAGCAGCACCACGTGGCCATGGATGTCGCCCTTGACAGCCAGGTAGACAGCCACCACGACAGACGCCGGACCGCCGGCGATGCCGGGCAGCTCTTTCAAAGGCAAGAACGAGAGTTCGGGCTCGAGGAGGTTGATCTCCCCGGTCGTCATCTGCGAAAGCGAGCGGGCGCTGTCGGCAAAGGCCTGGGCCACGATCTGCTCCAGGTGCTGCCACTGGCTGGACTGCAGTTCCATGCCGCGTCGCCCCCCTACCTGGCGACCGCCTCGAGGCGGACCGCCTCCTCCTGGACGGAGCTCACGAGGCTCGGTACGTCGAGGATGATGGCGACGTCGCCGTCACCCATGATGGTCGCACCGGAGATGCCGGGAATCTCGCCGATGAAGCGGCCCAGCGGCTTGATGACCACGTCGCCCTCGCCGACGAGCGAGTCGACCACGAGGCCGATCTGCCGCCCCATGACGGCCACGATCACCACGAAGATCTCCTCGGGCTCCTCCGCCCCCTCAGGCCGCTCCAGTTCGAAGACCTGGGCGAGCCGGAGCAGGGGGATCACCTCGCCGCGCTTCACGATGACCTCGCGCTGGCGCACGGTGCGGATCTCGGCGGTGGGGATGCGGTCGGTCTCGACCACCGAGCCCAGCGGGATGCAGTAGGTGGTGCCCAGCAGGTCCACCTGCAGCGCCCGGATGATCGCCAGCGTGAGCGGCAGCTTCACCCGGAACTCCGTGCCCTCGCCGACCTTGCTGTGGATCTCCACCGAGCCGTTGATCTTCTCGATGTTCTTCTGCACCACGTCGAGGCCCACGCCCCGGCCGGAGATGTCGGAGACCTTCTCGGCCGTGGAGAAGCCCGGCGCCCAGATGAGGTTGACCGCCTCGGGGTCGGGCAGCCTGCGGGCCGCCTCCTCCGACAGGAGCCCCTTGCGCACGGCGCTGGCCCGGACCTTGTCGGGATCCACGCCGCGGCCGTCGTCGCGTACGGAGATGATGATGTGGTTCTCCTCGTGGTAGGCCTCGAGGATCACCGTGCCCGCGGCCGGCTTGCCTGCCGCCAGGCGCTCGGCCGGCGGCTCGATGCCGTGGTCGACGGCGTTGCGCAGGAGGTGCATGAGCGGGTCGCCGATCTCCTCGATGACCGAGCGGTCGAGTTCGGTCTCCTCGCCCTTCATGACGAACTGGATCTCCTTGCCGGCCTTCTGCGCCACGTCCCGCATCATGCGGGGGAACTTGCGGAAGAGGTTGTCCACCGGCAGCATGCGCGCCCGCTGGATCTCCTCCTGCAGGTTGCCCGTCAGCCGCCCGATCTGCGCCAGGGCCGAGGACATCACCTGCGAGAGCTCGTCGCCCTCCCGCTCGACCTCCAGCCGGCTCAGCACCTGCTGCAGGCGGGTCCGCTCGATGACCAGCTCACCGACGGTGTTCATCAGATTGTCGAGCACCTCGACGTCGACCCGCACCGTCCGGAGCCCGGACTTCGACGACTTCGGCGCCGCGCCGTTGTCCCCGGCGGCCGCGGGCGAGGCCGCGCCGTTCGCACCGGGCGCCGCTGCCCCGTTCGCACCGGCTGCAACCACCTCCGGCGCCGGGGCGGCGACGGCGGCGGCCACCTGCGCTGCCGGCGCAGGGGAGCCGGGCACGTAGGGCACCAGCGTCCGGACGGTGATCTCGGGCACCTGCGCCAGCGCTTCCCGAACGCGCTCCGGCGCCTCGCGGGAGAGGAACAGGATCTTCAGCTCACCGTCGATCTGATCGGCCTCCACCTGTTCCTGGCTGGGCACCGACAGGACGATCTCGCCGAAATCGCCCACGGCCAGCAGCGCCTGGAAGGCGCGTACGGCGGGCATGGCGGCGTCCATCGCCAGCTGGATCTCGGCCCAGCAGGCCATGAGGCCCCGGGCGGATGCGCCCTTCACCTGCTCCTGCTGGGCGGGCGTGAGGGGCGGCACCTTCGGCGCGGCCTCCGCGACGGGGGCCGCAGCCCCCTGCGGCGCGGGGGCTCCGGCCGCCGGCGCCGCACCGGCCCCGCCGGACCCGTCCAGCGCGGCCAGCCGCCGCATGACCTCCTCGGTGTTCACCCTGGCGGGCTCGCCCGAGGCGATCTCATCCTTGAACGCCTTCAGCACGTCGAGGCAGTTGAACAGCGTATCGGCCAGTTCGGTGGTCACCGCGAGCTTCCCCTTGCGCAGCTTGTCCAGCACGTTCTCCATGGCGTGGGTGAGCTCGGCCATCCGCTGGTGCCCCAGCGTGGCTGAGGAGCCCTTCAGCGTGTGGGCCGCGCGGAAAACCTCCTGGATGACCTCCGGATCGCCGTCGTCGGTCTCCAACCGGAGGATGCCGCCCTCCATCGTCTGCAGCAGCTCCTCCGCCTCATCGAGGAAAACCCGGATGTCCTCGGCGCTTATCTCAAACCCAGACCCCATTCCGGTTATCCCTCCTGGTGGAGGCTGGCCGGCCGCCGGCCAACCCAAGCGTCGTACTCACCTAGTGGGGGGCGACAGGACTCTTGCGGTCCTCCCGTACCAGAATCCGCCGCAGGTCAAGCAGGGTGATCAGCCTGTCTGCCACCTTGGCAACCCCGAGCACGTTGTCCCGGTCCAGTTTGGCCATCAGCGCCGACGGCGGCTCGATGGCGTCGCTGGAGACCCGGGCGACCTCCTCCACCGCGTCCACGATCATGCCCACCTGGTCGCCGGCGACCTCGGCAACGGCGATGCGCGTGGCCTTCGTCACCTGACCCTCGGGCAGGCCGAGCCGCCGCCGCAGATCGATGACCGGGATCACCCGGCCGCGCAGGTTGATCACACCCTTCACGTAGTCAGGCGTACGGGGAACCGGGGTCACCCGCTGGAGGGGGACTACCTCCCGCACTACCGCGATGTCGGCGCCGTAATACTCGTCGTCCAGACGGAAGACGACGATCTGGCTGATCGCCTGCTGCTGTTCGCGCTGCTCCTGGACCACCTCTAACCCTCCTTGCAGCTGATCCGGCCCCGTTACTGCAGGGCCGTCGCGATGATCCGGGGCGCGTCGAGCAGGACCACCAGGCGGCCCTCGCCCAGCCTGACGATCGCCTCGACCACAGCCTCGGCGGCACCGCCCAGGTGGCCGAGCACCGATGAGCGCGGGGCCATCTCCGCCGTCGCCACGCTCTCGACCGCCACCACATCATCGACGATCAGGCCGGCGCTCTGTCCGTCCACCTCGAGGATGATGATGCGGGCCTCCGCCCCGGTCCGCCGCTGGGTCAGGCCGAAGCGCCTGGCCATGGCCACCACGGGCATGACTTCGCCGCGCACCGAGATCACCCCGTCCACCCAGGGCGGGGACTCGGGCACGGGCGTCGGCTCCGTCCAGTTGATGATCTCACGCACGGCGGTGATGGGCAGGGCGTACTCCTGCCCACCCACGGAGAAGACCACTACCTTTGCCTCGGTTGCCCGCTCCACGGCTGCACCTCCGCATCAGAGGGCGGGCTGGCGGCGCTCCACCAGTACAACCCCCGAATGACCAAGACTAAAATATGTAAGCCTTCCTTCAACATTATGTGCGCAAAATCCTGCTGGAATCGCATCGCGATGGATACAAGGCTTACAGTTTCTGCCCTGAATCCTGTCCATTGGGTGCCGGGAGGGCGTCCGTGCAAGCCGTGCGCTGCCAGCGGGCGCGCAACAGCGCCACGGACAGCCGGTCCAACTCCTGGCTGATGGGCAGCAGCCCGTCCACCTGCCGCGGGTCCAGCGAACCCCGCAGCCCGTCATACAGCTGCATGCGCAAGGTCTCGATGCGCTCCTGTGCCTGGCGATCCAGCCCCATGCTGCGACCTCCTTATCCGCTCCGTCCGGTCGACCCGATGCCGCCCAGGCGCGCGCCGCCGGGCTGGTCGTCGACCGTGGTCATGTAGCTGAGGAAGATGCCCTGCGCGATCCGCTCGCCGCGGGCGATCGTCACGGGCTCCTGGCCCAGGTTGGCCAGGGCGACCATAATGTGGCCCTCGTTGTCGGGGTTGTCCGCGTAGTCCGCATCGATGACCCCGATGCCGTTGGCCAGGGTCACCTGGCGCTTCACCGCGAGGCTGGACCGGATGGCCAGGACCAGCACCTCCCCGGGGCCCATGTAGGCCTTGAGCCCGGTGGGGACCAGTGCGACCTGCCCGGGCCGGAGCGTGACCTCCTCGGCCGCCTCCAGGTCGTAGCCGGCCGAGAGGGCGGTCTTCCGCTGCGGCAGCCGGACCCGCCCTTCGTATGCCTTCACCGGTGCGAAACGACGCTCACTCATTGCCGATCCTCCCTCTCCGTCAGGGGCTCTCATCGGCCTGCTGCAAGTGCGCCGAGGGGGGCAGCGCCCCCCTCGCGCACCTCCGGCTCCGTGGGCCTCACTTGCCGGCCTTGGACGGCTGGCCGGGCTTGCGCTCCTTCTTGGCGAGGTCCCGCTTGGCCTCCTTGATGGAGAGGTTGATGCGGCCGAGCTTGTCGATCTCGGTCAGCTTGACCACGACCTCGTCGCCCACGTTCACCACGTCCTCGACCCGGTTCACCCGCTCCTCGGAGAGCTGGCTGATGTGCACCAGCCCCTCCTTGCCGGGGAGGATCTCCACGAAGGCGCCGAAGTTCATCAGGCGGGTCACCCGGCCGTGGTAGATCATGCCCGGCTCGGGGTCCTTCACCAGCGCCTCGATCATCTGGCGGGCCTTCTCGCCGGCCTCCAGGTTGATCGCGGCGATGTAGATCGTGCCGTCGTCCTGGATGTCGATCTCGACCTTGGTGTGGCCCACCTTGGTCTCCTCGATGATCTTGTTGATGGTGGAGCCGCCCTTGCCGATGACGTCGCGGATCTTGTCCGGGTGGATCTTCATCGTCATGATGCGCGGCGCGTACGGCGAGAGCTCCTTCCTGGGCTCGGAGATGCAGGCCAGCATCTTCTCCATGATGAACATCCGGCCCTCGCGCGCCTGACGGAGCGCCGTGCCCAGGATCTCGCGGCTGGTGCCGGAGATCTTCATGTCCATCTGCAGGGCGGTGACGCCCTTCTTCGTGCCGGCGACCTTGAAGTCCATGTCGCCCAGGGCGTCCTCGATGCCCTGGATGTCGGTGAGCACGGCCCAGCGGCCGGACTCAGGATCCTCGACCAGGCCCATGGCCACGCCGGCCACCGGCGCCTTGATGGGCACGCCGGCCGCCATCAGGGCGAGGGTGGATCCGCAGACCGAGCCCATCGAGCTGGAGCCGTTGGACTCGAGCACCTCGGACACGACGCGGATGGTATAGGGGAACTCCTCCTCCGGAGGGATGACGGGCTCCAGCGCCCGCTCGGCCAGGGCGCCGTGGCCGATCTCGCGCCGGCCAGGGCCGCGCAGCGGCCGCACCTCGCCCACGGAGTAGGGCGGGAAGTTGTAGTGGTGCATGAACCGCTTCGTCTCTTCCAGCGTCAGGTCGTCCAGCTTCTGCATGTCGCTGAGGGTGCCCAGCGTGCAGATGGAGAGGATCTGCGTCTGACCGCGCTGGAAGAGGCCCGAGCCGTGCGGCCGCGGCAGGAGGTCGACGGCGCACTCGATGGGGCGGATCTCGGTCAGGCTGCGCCCGTCGGGGCGGATGCCCTCCTCGATGATCGCCCGGCGCACCTCCTCCTTCAGCACCTTCTTCAGCAGTGCGGTGATGTGCTTCACCGAGTCGGGGAACTGCTCGGCCAGCTCGGCCTGCACGGCCTCGCCCACCGCGGCGACGGCCTCCTCGCGGGCCAGCTTGTCCGGGTTGCGGACGGCGGCCCGCAGCCGCTCGGTGGCGGCGGCGCGCACCGCCTCCTCCAGCTCGGGCGGCGGGTTGAAGAGGACGACCTCCCGCTTGGGCTTGCCGACCTCGGCCTGCATCTGCTTGATGGTGGGGATGATGGTGTTCTTGATGACCTCATGCCCGAAGAGGATAGCGTCGAGCATCACCTCCTCCGGCACCTCCTTGGCGCCGGCCTCCACCATCAGCACGGCCTTTTCGGTGGCCGCGACCGTCAGGTGCATCTCGCTGCGCTCCGCCTGCTCGGCGGTCGGGTTGATGACGAACTGGCCGTCCACCAGCCCGACGATGACACCGCCGATGGGTCCCTCAAAGGGGATGTCCGAGATGGTCAGGGCGGCGGAGGCGCCGATCATGCCCATGATCTCCACCGGATGGTCCGGGTCCACCGAGAGCACCGTGCAGACGATCTGCACGTCGTTGCGGTAACCCTCGGGGAAGAGCGGCCGGATCGGCCGGTCGGTCAGCCTGGCCCAGAGGATCGCCTTGCTGGTCGGCCTGCCCTCCCGCCGGAACCAGTTGCCCGGAATCCGGCCGACGGAGTACATGCGCTCCTCGTAGTCGACGGTGAGCGGGAAGAAGTCGATGCCCTCACGGGGCTGGGCGGAGCCCACAGCGGTGCAGAGCACCACGCTCTCCCCGTACCGAACCAGCACGGACCCGCTGGCTTGCTTCGCCAGGCGTCCGGTCTCGAGGGTCATGGTCCGGCCCCCGAGTTCCATTGAAAACGATGCGGTCACTTTGGTCCTCCTTCTGTGCCCAGGACCGTCTGGTGCACCGGGCGGTCCCCGCGCCGGGGGCAGTCGCCCCCGCTACGCCCGCCCGTCGCCGCTACCCAGCGGCATCTCCCGTTGGCACTTTTTTTCCTAACCTCTCTGGTTTCCACACTTTGACTAGCATCTCCTTCCTGGTGAAGGAAATACGAGGGGTTGGCTGTCAACGACAAAGGCGGTCCCGCATGGCGAGACCGCCCTCCGGTGAACGCGGCCGGCGCTGGCCTGAACGCTCCAGGGGGCTTCACTGTCGTCAGGCCGCTCAGTCCGCCGGCGTCTGGGACCGACCGTCTCGTGGCCTCCGAAAGAGCGGCAACACGATTGCTGCGGCGGCCATCCCGAAGGCGACTATCCCGATGTAGCGCAGGTAGTCAGGCACGATCTTCTCCACGGTGGGGCTGGGATACTGCCAGGATGGCCTGGAGAACATCGCGGCATACAGATGTCCTCGGATGAGGTCCGGCAGGCCCAGCATCATACAGCCCGCCAGGAAGAACACGCTGGCGGCCAGCCAGTTTGCCCTGCTTCCCATTGTGAATCACGTCCCTTTCCCCCTACCCATCTCGGGGAGGCAGCTTCGAAAAGGGTCGCCGGCGCGTCCGGCGCGACACGTCAGGCTTCACGCTTCACCGCCGGGTAGGGCGGATACCCCGGCAGCGGTTGGAACGGGATCTCGGGCAGCGTCACGCCAAGCTCCTCGCTCCACGCGACGAACTCCTCCAGCACGTCAGCCTCGAGATACTTGGCCGCCATGATCAGGTGCCCGAGGAAGTACGCCAGGCTCCGCCGCATCTCCTGCAGCAGGACCTCACGCGGTGTCGTGCCGCCCCACGCCCGTCCCCGCGCCTGGTGGAAGTAGGCCTGCGCCCGCGCCGCGAAGTAGCCGGCGTCCTTGCTCAGGAACGCGGCCAGGTCAAGCAGCTGCTCCTCCAGCGGAAGCCCCTCCGGCCCGTCCTCCCCGGGCAGGCCCTGCGTCTGGAAGCGAACCAGTTCGCCCCACTGGATCCCGTCGTACCTTCCGGACATCGCAGACTTCCCCTTTTCACTCCCCGTGTGTCGCCCATCGTACCGGGCGCCTGTCCCCGGTGTCAACGCCTCGTCTGTCTCGTCCGGCGATTCGGGCACGGCAGGTGCACAGGCGAAGGCCATCGCGCGCGGCTCGCGCGAGCGGGGCCGGACGGGGCTTCGCCGTTGGGTCGCCGGCATCGCGAAGTCGCTTTGCAGGATGTGGCGGGCGTCCGGAGAATCCAACTCCTTCACCAGACTCGTATCCTGGGGTGAGGTGCCCGTCATGAGGTTCAAGAGCATCTCTCTCCTCCTCACCCTGCTGCTGCTCACCGGCTGCGGCTACTCCAGGGAGGTCCACGTGCAGGAGAGCCCCGGCGTGCTCTGGCCCTCCCCTGACGAGGCCCGCTACGGGAGCGTGCAGGTGGTCTGGGTGCGGGAGTACCGGAAGCCAGCCGGCCTGCTCACGTTCCCCGACGGCGGCAAGCCCCGCGAGATTGCGCTGTACGGCATCGTCTACCAGTACCCCGCCGGGGCCAGGCTGGATGAAGCCAGTGCGGAGCAGCGGCGGGAGATCGCCCGCATCGAGCTGAGGCCGGTTCGCAGGTGGGACTACGGCAACATGCACGGGGGTTCCTACGACTGGGTAGGACCCGACCGGTTCCGCTACCGCATCGCGTACGGCTACCGGACGAACGAGAAGGTGGCCGAGGGCGAGATCCAGGTCCCCTCGCTGCCCTGATTCGCCGCCGAGGTGTGGGCTGTCCCAGGGTCATCCCCGATGACCCCCTGGGACGGCCCCTTTGCCATGGTCGCGCCGCGCCCCAACCGCCCCGGCGGCCAGAGTGGGACGGGCCGTAACCCGGTTTACCCGCACGTTTTTCCCACAGATTAATTATCGTTGTATTCTGTTATTTTTCAGGATCTGGCGCGAGTCCGGCGAATCGATCTCCTCCACCTGCGCAGCCCCCTGCGCAGGCGGCCCGGTGGGAAGTGGCTGAGGTGGGAGCTGCAGATCCTGCCTCGCCCATGGTTCCCTCCCTCCCCGGTACCAGGGAGGGGGCGCACCAATCACGGGAAACGGGAGGAGGTCCACACATGTTGCGCAGATGGCTGGCTGCGATCATGGCATGCCTGGTCGTCCTCGGCCAGGCTGGCGCCGCCGGCGCCACCGAGGTTCCCGCGGAAGAGCTGATCCGGCAGAGCGAGGCGCCTCCGCCGCAGGAGATCGGCATCAAGTCGTACGGGCCGGGCGACCGCATCGCCGAGTCCGACGAGGAGTTCGTCGCCGACTCCGGCTATCCCCTCGACTCCTACATCTTCCGGAGCGGCGGGCCCATCGTCTTCCCCATTGCGATCACCCGCTATTTCGGGCCCGTGGATGGCAACGGCCGCCTGCTCCACCCGGAACTGATCGAAGGGCAGACGGCGCTGCTCACCCTCCGGGTCTGGGACGTCGACCAGGACTACGCCGGACCGGACTTCGCCCCCGAGGTGGACATCGTCTCCATCAACGGCCACCAGATCGGCATGCTGACCGGCGCCGACGGGCAGTGGTCGACCTTCACGGCCGAGATCCCCCTCGAGTACCTCCGCTTCCCCGACTTTGACCCCGCGACGGGGGTCATCCCCGCCGAGAACATCATCCAGATCGACATCGACACGGCCAATGTCGGCGTGTGCGAGTGCTGGGCCGTCGAGGTGGACTGGGGCCGCCTGGTCATCAAGGGCGTCCGCCCTGCGGTGCTCGTCCACGGCTTCCTGAGCAGCGCCTCCACCTGGGACGCCTGGGTGAACGACTACGCCCCCGACGCGGGCCTGCCGGTCTACACCTTCTCCTTCGACAACAACCACGGCTCCTGGCTCGCGCATGCCCGCGAGGAGGCGGCTCACATCGCCCGGGCCAAGCAGCTGTTCGGCGTGGACAAGCTGAACGTCGTCGGCCACAGCAAGGGCGGCCTGGACACGCGGGCCTACCTGGCCCTCGGCGGCGGTGACGTCGAGCGCCTGATCATGCTGGGCACCCCCAACGCCGGCAGCCCGCTGGCCGACATCGTCAAGCTGGCCGGCATCCTCTGGAGGCCGGTGCGGTTCATCAGCCTCATCGGTGAGCCCGCCCTGACGGAGCTGACCGTCACCTACATGCAGCTCATCGGCAACCAGCTCGTCGGGCCGAACCCGGCCACCGAGTACTACACGGTCGCTGGCGACTGGACGTGGCGCGGCTTCAGCAACCCGCTGATCTGGGGTCCCGACGACGGCGTGGTGGCGGTCAGCAGCGTCGAGGCGCTCCCGTACACCATCTCGCTGGGTCGCACCTCCAGCTTCCACACCGACATGACCTCCAACCGGGACGAGTGGAACCTGGCGTCGGGGCAGGTCCTCCGGATCTCCCAGGCCGGGTCGACGGGAGGCGGCGTTGCGGTCCCGATCCTCTCCGAGCTGATCAGCCATGAGATCACGGGCGGCACGCAGAGCCACGAGGTCCTCGTCTCCGGCACCGCCCCGGTCACCCTCGGCATCCTCTGGGGCGAGGGCGACCTGAACCTCACCCTGACCACGCCGTCGGGCGCGGAGATCCGCGCCGCCGGCGCCGGGGTGGAGATGGTCGAGAACGAGGATGAAACCCTCGGCCTCCGCTACATCCTCTACCGGCTGGAGGCGCCCGAGTCCGGCACCTGGCAGCTCAACGTGACCAGCAGCGAGAGCGGCCCCGTCAGCTACCTTGCGATCGGCGCCGAGGAGGGCGGGCCGACCCTGAGCGCCTCCAGCGACCGCGGCATCATCCCTGCCGGGGACGCTGTGATCCTCACCGCTGAGATCGACCGGGCCGGCGCAGCCCAGGAGACGCTCACCGTGACGGCCCACATTGAGCGGCCCGACGGCGAGGTCGACGAGGTAGTCCTCGAGGACGACGGCGCCGGGACCACCTTCGCGGCCACCTACACGCCCGAGGTGGAGGGCTACTACAACGTAGCGGTGGCGGCCACCGGCAACGGCGGGCTGCGGCGCTTTACCCTCACGGGCTTCCAGGTGCTGAGCGGCTCGGACAACTTCACCGGCCAGTTCACGGACACCGGGGTTGACGACGACTGGGACGGCCTGTACAACCGGCTGCAGATCGACGTCGAAGTCGCGATCGGCACCCCGGGCGAGTACCTGGTCACGGGCGAGCTCAACGACGAGAGCGGCAGGACGCTGACCCGTGCCGCCGCGCGGGTGTCGCTGGGCGCCGGACAGCAGGCGGTCGTGCTGGACTTCGACGGGCTGGCCCTGGGCGAGTCGGGCTTCAGCGGCGACCTGATCCTGACCAACCTGGCCCTGATCGGCCCTGACGGCTCGGTGCGTGACTTCCTCGCCCCGGCCGCGGCCTTCTCCGGGTACGATCCGAACCAGTTCCAGCGCTCGGCCATCCGGGTGCTGCCGGGGATCACGGACTCCGCCCACGACCTGGACGGCGACGGCAAGTACGACGAGCTGCGGGTGGAGATCCCCGTGGACGTGCTCCGGGCCGGCTACTACAACATCAACGCCCGCCTGATGGACCAGCAGAACCAGGAGATCGCCTGGGACGGCATCCAGGTCTACCTGAACGCCGGCGAATCGACGGTGACCCTCACCTATCCGGGCGAGGCCATCGGCCAGAACGGCGTCGACGGCCCCTACCTGGTGCGGGACTTCTCCTTCTACGGCCCCGCCGGGCAGCTGAACGTCTACGAGCTCCACAGCACCTTCCCGTACCAGGCCCGGGAGTTCGCGGGCTACGTCGAGCCCGCACCGGACCGGCCGACGTTCGAGAGCATCCTGGCCAAGATCGATCGCTTCGAGCAGGAGGGCAAGATCACCCCGCGCGGCATCGCCAACGCCCTGCGGGTACAGGTGGAGAACGCCCAGAAGGCCTGGGAGCGGGGCCAGAACCTGGTGGCGCAGATCATGCTGCGGGCCGTCGTTGTCCAGCTCGACGCGCTGAGCGGCAAGCTTGTGGACGCTGCTGCGGCTCAGGAGCTGATCAACGACTGCGAGATGCTGATCGAGGACCTGGAGCACTAGTCGGGCACAGCGCGATGAGGCGGCCCCGGCCGGGGCCGCCTCATCGCGCTGTCCGGACCACCATGCGAGGGGCCTCAGGGAGACCACCGCGCAAAGGGTTCGGGTGCTCCACACGGGCAACGTGCCGTGCGGCTATCTGGTCCGTTGGAACAGCGCCTCCGTCCAGCTCCGCAGCGGAGCCATCCACTGCTCCACCACCGAGCCGGGGCTGGCGTCGGTCACCGCCTGATGGATCCGCAGGCCGAGCAGCGTCAGCCCACCCGCGGCGATGACCAGGGCGGCGGCCACGCCGATCAGCTGTCCAAGCACCCAGCGCCACTGGGGCGGGCGCCTCCGGCCCGCCGCGGCAGGGGCGCCGCCCGGCGTCGGCGGGGCGCCTTCCGCGGTCGGCGCGCCGACACCAGTCAGAGGGTGAGCCGCACCCGGGTCGCCGTCAGCAACTTGAACGGCGGTCGCCGTGGCCTGCAGCACGCGGTCCACCACCCCCGGCACGGGTCCGAGGTCCAGGCTGGCAGGCAGGCTGCGCAGCCGCCTCAGGAGGCTCTCCACCTCCCGGACCTCACGGCTGCAGTGGGGGCAGCGCTCTGCGTGCGCCGACAGCGGTGCGGGGAGGGCGAGCACCCCTTCGATCATCGCGCTCTCCACCGCCTGGCGCACCCGGTCGCACGAGCCGCCGATCACGTAGGGTCTCACTGTGCTCCCTCCTTCTCCGACGCCGCGAGGACGGCGCGCAGCTTGGCCATGCTGGCGTGCAGGCGTGACTTGACCGTTCCCTCCGGCACGGCCATCACCTGCGCGATCTGCGGGATGGACAGGTCCTGGAAGAACCGGAGCACTACCGTCGTGCGCTGTTCAGGCGAAAGGTGCTGCAGCGCGTCCAGCAGCGCCCAGTCCGTCTCGGGCGTAGTGTATCCGCCGGGGCACTCTACCACCCCCAGGCCCGTGGGCATGACCCGGGAGCGCCGACGCCCCACGTCGTAGCACGTATTGACCAGGATGCGGGTCAGCCAGGCCGGCCCCGCCTCGGGGTCTGCCAGCGAGCCGAAGTACCGGAAGGCCTTCAGCCCGGCCTCCTGCAGGGCATCGGCGGCGTCGTGCGGGTTGCCGAGGATGCCCATGGCCGTGCGGTAGAGGCGCGGCGCCATCTGCGAGAACAGGGCTGCAAACGCCTCCCGACGGTCGATGTCTGGCTTGGTCACCACAGCACCACCTCTACAGGCTAGACCTGCCCTCCGCCGCGAAACGTTCGACCCGCCCGTGCGAAAAGAGG
Organism: Symbiobacterium terraclitae; assembly: GCF_017874315.1. Lineage (NCBI taxonomy): Bacteria > Bacillati > Bacillota > Clostridia > Eubacteriales > Symbiobacteriaceae > Symbiobacterium > Symbiobacterium terraclitae. Next base: position 83,103 of record NZ_JAGGLG010000006.1, read on the forward strand.
CCGAACCCGATGGGCTCAGCCTCTCTCCCGCTGCACAGCCTAGCGGACGACGTTACGGATGTTCAGGCGATCGATCAGCTTGGCATAGCGCTCCGGCGAGATCTTGTTCAGGTAGACCAGCAGCGCGCGGCGCTGGCCGACCATCTTCAGCAGACCCCGGCGGGAGTGGTGGTCCTTCTTGTGTACCCGCAGGTGCTCGGTCAGCTCGTTGATGCGGTGGGTCAGCAGCGCGACCTGGACCTCGGGCGAGCCGGTGTCGCCGTCGTGGGTCTTGAACTCGTTGATGATGGCCTGCTTCTGTTCCTGAGTGAGCGGCATGGAACTCATCCTCCTCCTGACTTGGACAAACGCCGGTAACCCAGTAAGCCGCCGGAGTCAGCGGCAGACCGCGTCACCGGTTGTTTTGACATGGCCTAGTCTACCACACGCCGCGGGCGCGGGCAAGTGTCGTCTCACCCGGCGGAGGCGGCGCGGTCACCACCTTGGCGTACCGGGGCTGGTCACAGCTCCGGCGGCGGCAGGGAGGCCGATTCGTAGAGCGCCGCCACCTCTTCCTCCGTCAGCGGCCGGGCCGCGCCGCGCGGCAGGTCGCCCAGCGTCAGCGGCCCCATGGAAAGCCGCTTGAGGTAGACCACGCGCTTGCCGCGCGCCGCGAACATCCGGCGCACCTGGTGGTACTTGCCCTCGTGAATCGTCACCACGCCCTCCTGCGGACCGGTGATCTCCAGCCGCCCCGGCATGGTCACGTAGCCGTCCTCCAGTGCGACCCCAGCCGCGAACGCCTCGACATCCGCCGGCTCCAGCGGCGCGTCCACCTGCGCCAGGTAGCGCTTCGGCTGGTGCCAGCGGGGCGAGAGGAGCCGGTGGGCCAGGGTGCCGTCGGTGGTCAGCAGGAGCAGCCCCTCGGTGTCCTTGTCGAGGCGCCCCACGGGGAAGAGGTCCCTTCGCCGGAGCTCCTCGGGCAGCACGTCCATCACGGTCGATTGCCGGGGGTCCTCGGTGGCCGTGATCACGCCCGACGGCTTGTGCAGCAGCACGTGAAAGTGGCGCTGGAAGGTGACGGGTGCCCCGTCCACCGCCACCGCCGCGGTCGCAGGGTCCACCAGGGTACCGGCGTCCGCCACGGGCCGGCCGTCCACCGTCACCCGCCCGGCCCGGAAGAGCGCCTTCAGCTCCTTCCGGCTGCCGAAACCCATGTGCCCCAGAAGCCTGTCGAGCCGCACCTTGCCCATTCGCCGCACCGCCCCTCGCCGCGTTGCTGCCGCCTTTTATGCTGCGAACATGCCACGCCGCTCACGCATTCCGCTCGAGCCAGGCACGCGCCGCCTGCTCGTCCGCCCGCAGCTGCGCCACCAGCGCCTCCACGCCCGGGAAGGCACGCTCGGGGCGCAGGTACTGCAGGAAGTCCACCTGCACCTCGCTGCCGTACAGGTCGCCGCCGAAGTCGAAGAGGTGCGCCTCGCAGCGCAGCTCCGAGCCGCCGACGGTCGGGCGGGTGCCCAGGTTGAGCATCGCCCCGTAGACGGGCCCGCTGCGCGGGGCGACGGTGGCTGGCGGCAGCAGCGGCCGGGGCTCGCCGAGGAGCGTCACCCGGGCCACATAGACACCCGGCGCGGGCAGGAGCCGGCCGGGCTCGATCCGGATGTTGGCAGTGGGGTAGCCCAGCTGCCGCCCGCGCTGGTCGCCCGACACCACCGTGCCCCGGATGGCGAAGGGCCGTCCCAGCAGACGGGCAGCCGACTCCATGCGCCCCTTGGCCACGGCAAAGCGCACCTCGGTGGAGGAGACGTTCTCCCCGTCCACCCGCACCGGCTGGAAGACGTGCACCGGTATCCCCAGGGGCGCGCAGAGCTGCCGCATCGTCTCCGCCGTGCCCTTGCCGCCGCGCCCGAAGGTGTTGTTGAACCCCACCATCACCTGCCTGGCCCCCAGCTGCCCCACCAGCACGTCGTGGACGAAGGCCTCGGGGGTGAGGTCGGCAAATGCGCGGTCGAAGGGCAGGGCGAGGTGAACGTCCACGCCGAGCGCAGCCATGACCTCGGCCCGCTCCTCCAGCGTCTGCAGCATGGGCGGGGCCAGCTCGGGGCGCAGCACCGCCATGGGCAGCGGGTGGAAGCCGATGGCCACCGACTGGCCGCCGACCCTGCGGGCCTCGTTCACCAGGGCGCGCAGGATCGCCTGATGGGCCAGGTGGATGCCGTCCCACTTGCCGATCGCAACGATGTTCCCCGTGCCCCTCAGCGGTACATCCGCGATGCGCGTGACGAGTTCCATGTGTATACCTCTTATGCAAATACTTTCAATAGCTTCAGCCTGCCCCCCCGGGCCTCGGCCAGGGCGAGCAGATCGCCGTCTGCATCCAACAGCGCAACGGTCTCTCCATCCTGCTCCGCAACACGCACCTGCGGCACGACGCCGTGCTTCAGGCGATCCGCTGCGGCACCGGTGATCACCAGCCGCGGCATGCCACCCAGGGCCGCGGCCGGCGGGAGCAGCCGGGCCTGCCCGGCGGCCAGCTCCTCCAGGGTGGCGGCGTCGGCCAGTGCGAACCCGCCGGAGCGGGTCCGCACCAGGTAGGAGAGGTGCGCCCCCACCCGCAGGTACTGGCCCAGGTCGTGGGCCAGCGTCCGCACGTAGGTACCCTTGGAGCAGACCACGTCCACGTAGGCCACCGGGCGCGGCCCCGGCCGGAAGTCCAGCAGCTGGAGCTTGTGGATGGTCACCCGCCTGGGCGCCCGCTCCACCTCGACCCCCTCCCGGGCCAGCTCGTAGAGCCGCCGGCCTTCCACCTTCACGGCGCTCACCATCGGCGGCACCTGGTCGATGGGCCCGTGAAACCGGGTGAGGGCGTAGGCCACGTCCCCCCGGGTCAGGTGGGCGGCGTCGGCCTCGGCCAGCACCTCCCCGAAGCTGTCCTGGGTGCTGGTGGTGACGCCGAAGGTGATCTCGGCCCGGTAGGCCTTGTCGCTGCCGGCGATGTACTCGGCGAGACGCGTCGCCTTCCCGACACAGACAGGAAGCACGCCGGCGACGCCGGGGTCCAGCGTGCCGGTGTGCCCCACCTTCTTCACGCCCAGCGTCCGCCGGACGAAAGCCACCACGTCGTGCGACGTCATGCCCGGTGGCTTGAGCAGGTTGAGGACGCCGTCCATCGCTACAGCACCGCCTTCACGGCCGCCAGCACCTGGCCGACCGCCTCGTCCAGGCCCGTGTACAGGGTGCAGCCGGCGGCGCGGGCGTGCCCCCCGCCGCCGAACCCCTTGGCCACGGCGCCCACGTCGGCCGTCTTGCGGGAGCGCAGGCTGACCCGTACCCGGCCGTCGGGGGTCTCCTTGAACAGGATGCCGACCTCCACCCCCGACACCGAGCGGGCGTAGTTGACCACGCCCTCGGCGTCGTGCTCCTGTGCGCCGGCCTCACGCAGCATCTCCCGGGTGATCACCATCCAGGCCACCCGCCCGCCGCCGTCCAGCCGCAGCGTCTGCAGGGCGCGGGCGAGCAGGGCGAGCCGGGGGAGGCTCTCCGTCTCAAAGATCGCCTGGGCCACGTCGTAGGGACGGGCGCCCAGCTCGATCAGGTCGGCCGCCACCCGGTGGGTGGAGGGGCCGGTGGAGTCGTAGCGGAAGCCGCCCGTGTCGGTCACCAGCGAGGTGTAGAGGCAGAGCGCGGTCTCGGGGTCGATGGGCGCCCCGATCTCCCGCAGGATGCGGTAGGCCAGTTCGCCCACCGCGGCGGCCGAGAAGTCCAGGTAGTTGAACTCGGCGAAGGCGGTGTTGGTGGCGTGATGGTCCACGTTCAGGGTCCGCCGGCCCCGCTGCACGGCCGGCAGGGCGTCGCCCACCCGCTCCAGGTCGCCGCAGTCCAGGAAGCAGGAGAGGTCCCACTCCCCGTCCACGTCCTGCCACTCCACGCGGTAGCTGTCCCAGCCCGGGAGGAAGTGGTACATGGGCGGGATGGGGTCCACCCCCACCATGACCGCCTCCTTGCCCATCTGGCGCAGGGCGCGGATCATGCCCAGCGTCGACCCGATCGAGTCGCCGTCCGGCTGCACGTGCATGAAGAAGAGGATCCGCTGCGCATCGCGGATCATCCGGCTCGCGGCCGCCAGGTCGATCAGCAGGCTACTCACCCTCTTCCGCGGCGCGTCGCTTCTGCTCGTCCTGAACCTGGACCAACAGCTGGGCGATGCGCTGTCCGTGCTCGATCGACTCGTCCAGTTCGAAGTGCAGCTCGGGGGCGTAGCGCAGCTGCAGCCGCTTGGCCACCTCGCTGCGCAGGAAGCCGGTGGCCGAGGCCAGACCCTTCATCGACTCCTTCTTCTGCTGTTCGTTGCCCAGCACGGACACGAAAATCTTCGCGTGGCGGAGATCGTTTGATACCTCCACCCGGACGATGGAGACGAAGCCGATGCGGGGGTCCTTCACCTCGTCGCGCAGCAGCTCCGCAAGGATATCGCGCATCTGGTCGCCGACGCGCACGGCGCGCTGGTTCCCTGCCATGGCGTATGCACCTCCTGTCAGCAAAGGCCGGTGGCTGCGCCACCGGCCTTGCGCCGGGATCGATACCGGGCCTAGCCGGCCTTGACCTCCTTGAGCTCGTAAGCCTCGAGGATGTCGCCGCGCTTGAAGTCCTGGAAGTTCTCCAGCGTGATGCCGCACTCGTAGCCCTCGGCCACTTCCTTGACCTCGTCCTTGTAGCGGCGCAGGGCGTTGAGCTGGCCGTCCCAGACGACGACGCCGTCGCGGATGAGCCGGTAGCGGGCGCTGCGGGTGACCTTGCCGTTGATGACCATGCAGCCGGCGGCCATGCCCACCTTGGGCACCTTGAAGGTCTCGCGGACCTCCGCCCGGCCCAGGACGACCTCCTCGATCTTCGGCTTCAGCATGCCCTTCATGGCGGCCTCGATATCGTCGACGATGTCGTAGATCACGTTGTACGTGCGGATATCGACGCCCTGCTCCTCGGCCGCCCGGGACGCCCGGTCGTCAGGCCGCACGCTGAAGCCGATGATGATCGCCTTGGAGGCGCTGGCCAGCATCACGTCCGACTCGGAGATCGCACCGACGCCGGTGTGGATGACCTTCACCTGGACCTCCTCGTTGCGCAGCTTCTCCAGCTGCCCGCGGATGGCCTCCACGGAGCCCTGGACGTCGGCCTTGACGATGACGTTCAGGTCCTTCATCTCGCCCTGGGCGACCTGGCTCATGAAGTCCTCCAGCGAGATGGCCTTCTGGGCCTGTCGCTCCGCCTGGGCCTTGGCGATGCGCTTCTCGGCCACGGCGCGGGCGGTCTTCTCGTCCGGGGTGACCCGGAACACGTCGCCCGCGGCGGGCACCGAGTTGAAGCCCAGCACGCGCACCGGCGTCGACGGCCCCGCGGCCTTCAGCTTGCGCCCGCGGTGGTCGAACATCGCCCGCACGCGGCCCCACGCGGTGCCGGCCACGAAGACGTCGCCGTTGTTGAGCGTGCCGGCCTGCACGAGCACGGTCGCCACGGGACCCCGGGCCTTGTCCAGCTCCGCCTCCAGGATGGTGCCGGCGGCGGGCTTGTCGGGGTTGGCCTTCAGCTCGGCCACCTCGGCGAGCACCAGGATGTTCTCCAGCAGCAGGTCCAGGTTGGTCTTCTGCTTCGCAGAGACCGGTACCATGATGGTATCGCCGCCCCACTCCTCCGGCACGAGGCCGTAGGCCGTGAGGTCCTGCATGACCCGCTGCGGGTTCGCCTCGGGCTTGTCGATCTTGTTGATCGCGACGAGGATCGGCACGTTGGCCGCCTTCGCGTGGTTGATGGACTCGACGGTCTGCGGCATGACCGAGTCGTCGGCTGCGACGACCAGCACGGCGATATCGGTCACGTTGGCGCCGCGGGCGCGCATCGCGGTGAACGCCTCGTGGCCGGGCGTGTCGAGGAAGGTGATCTTCCGGCCGTTCAGCTCCACCTCGTAGGCGCCGATGTGCTGGGTGATGCCGCCCGCCTCGCCGGCGGCGACCTTCGCGTGCCGGATCGCGTCGAGCAGCGAGGTCTTGCCGTGGTCGACGTGGCCCATGATGGTGACCACCGGGTGCCGCGGCTTCTTCAGCTCGGCCGGCTCGTCGAGATCCTCGACCCGGTCGTAGATCTCGACGATGTCCTGCTTCTCCTCGACCGTGACCTCGACGCCGAACTCCGAGGCCACGAGGACGCAGGTATCGGTATCCAGCTCCTGGTTGATCGTCGCCATGATGCCGAAGCCGGTGAGCAGCTTCTTGATGACCTCGGCCGCGGTGACGCCCATCTCGTGGGCCAGGTCCTTGACGGACATCGGGCCGGAGATCGTGATGGGCTTGAGCGTGCGCCGCTCCACCACCGAGGGCTTGCGCACCGGCCTGCGCCCGAACAGCTTCTCCTCAGACGGCCGGGAGGGCGAGTTCTCGCGCCGGGAGAAGGCGTCGCCGCGCTTGCGGTCGCCGCCCTGGCCGATGCGGGGCCTGCCTTCGCTCGGCTTCGCCTGCTCGGCGACCTTCGGGTCGACCTTCGGGATGTTCAGCGGACCGCCGCGGCGGCCGCCCTTCTGTGGCAGGCCGAGCCCGCCGAGGCGCGGGCCGTCGGCGCGGCCCGGAGCGCCGGGCATTCCCGGACGGGGACCCGGCCGCGGGCCGGCGGGCTTCACCGGCAGGCCGATGCCCGAGCCGGTGGGCCGCGGCTGCTGCGCCGGGCGCGCGGGCAGGCCGAGGCCGGACTTGGCGGCCGGAGCCGGCTTGACGGGCAGCCCCAGTCCCAAGGTGGCAGGACGGGCCGGCTGACCGGCGGCGGCAGGAGCCGGACGCGCGGGCGCGGTCTCGCCGGCGGTCTCGCCGGCCGCCGGGCCGGCGCCCTTCCTGGCGTCGGCAGATGCCGCGGGCTTGGCCGGTGCGGTGCCCGCCCCGGCATCAGCAGCAGGCGCCTGGGCCTTCCCGGCAGCGGGAGCCTCAGCCGCACCGGCAGCCGCAGGCCGCTGAGCGGGCGAGGCCTCGGCAGGCGGCGCAGCGGCGTCACCGCGCGCAGGTGTGGCCGCGCGCTGGGCAGCGGCCGGGCGCTCGGCGGCCGGCCGTTCGGCAGCCGGACGCTCGGCAGCCGGACGCTCGGCAGCCGGACGCTCCGCGGCCGGACGTTCAGCCGCCGGGCGGTCGGCGGCGGGACGCTGGGCAGCGGGATGCTCCGCAGCCGGCCGTTCGGCAACCGGACGCTCCGCGGCCGGGCGCTGGGCAGCCGGGCGTTCCGCAGCGGGACGCTCGGCGGCCGGGCGCTGGGCTGCCGGACGCTCCGCAGCAGGACGTTCGGCGGCCGGGCGCCGCTCAGCAAGCGGGCGCTCGGCGAGGGGGCGGCGTTCCGTGACCGGGCGCCGCTCGGCCAGCGGCCGCCGCTCGGCAAGCGGGCGCCGCTCCCTGTTTTCAGCGACAGGCTGGCGCGGCCGGGTACCGGCCCCGAAGAAGTCCTCGAGAAGCGAGGCCTTGGCAGGATTGGCCTCCCTCGTCGGCTTCGGCGCCGCGGCCTGCTTGCCCGCCTTGGCCGCCGTGCCGGTCGGCTCCTCCTCCTTCTGGGCGCCGGCGCGCTTCACGGCCCCGGTCACCTGTTCTGCAGTCTTCTGGTCGATGGTGCTCATATGGTTTTTCACATCCACGTTCAAAGATTGAAGGACTTCCAGCACCCGCTTGGAGTCCACACCCAGCTCTCTAGCCAGTTCAAATACGCGCAGCTTTGGCTCCAACGGATCACCCCCGTCCTGACACAGGAGCCAGCCCCTCACGCTCAAGGATGCCGATCATACCCTTCGTGAAGTCGCGGGACTGGATGACGATCACCGCCCGTCCCGCCTTGCCCACCGCGCCGCCCAGCGCTTCGCGGGTGCCCACGCTGTAGCATGGGGTGCCCGCCCGGGCGGCCAGGTGGATGAACTTCTCCCGGGTCCGCTCGCTGGCGTCCGTCGCCAGCAGGACCAGATCGGCTCGCCTTCGCCTGAGGGCCTGCTCTGCGGCCAGGTCGCCCGAAACGAGCTTCCCGGCCCGCTGGCACAGCCCGAGCAGGGAATGCAGAGATGGCGGGATCACTCAGCGTTCACCATCCCCATTCCTGCCTCGAGCCGGGCCCAGACCTCGTCGGAGACCGGCTGCTCCAAGGCTCGCTCCAGCCGCTTGCCCTTCACGGCCTTCGCCAGGCACTCCGGATTGCGGCACAGGTAGGCGCCGCGTCCGGGCCGCTTTCCGGAAGGAGAGGTATCCAGCTCGATGACGCCTTCGGGCGTCCGCACGATCCGGATGAGCTCCTTCTTCGCCCTCATCTGCCCACAGCCGACACACATGCGTTGGGGAATCTTCTTCACCTTTGGCTGCTGCCCTCTGGCCATCACCGCCACCTCCTCTTCCAGGGCCGGGCCTGCCCGGCCTAGCTTCGCACTACTCCTCGCTCAGCTCGTCCCAGGCGCCGGCGGCGGCCTGCGACTCGGACTTGATGTCGATCTTCCACCCGGTCAGCTTGGCGGCCAGCCGGGCGTTCTGTCCCTCCTTGCCGATGGCGAGGGAGAGCTGGTAATCGGGAACGACCACCCGGGCGATGCGCGCGGACTCGTCGCAGATCACCTGGGTCACCTTGGCGGGCGACAACGCCTTCGCCACGAAGACCTCCGGATCCGACGACCACTCCACCACGTCGATCTTCTCGCCCTGGAGCTCGTCGACGATGTTCTGCACCCGCAGCCCCTTCTGTCCGACACAGGCCCCGACGGGGTCGATGTTCGGGTCGCGCGCGGCGACGGCGATCTTCGACCGGGCGCCGGCCTCGCGGGCGATGCCCTTGATCTCCACCGTGCCGTCGTGGATCTCAGGCACCTCCAGCTCGAACAGCCGCTTCAGCAGGCCGGGATGCGTGCGGGAGACCGCGATGGCGGGGCCCTTGGTCGTGCGCTTGACCTCGATCACATACGCTTTGATGCGCTGGTTCTCCACGAACCGCTCGCCGGTGATCTGCTCGTTGGCGGTGAGCACGGCCTCAACGCCCTTGGAGAGCTCCAGGTAGACCGTCTTGGTCTTGGGGTCCTGCCGCTGCACAACGCCGGTGACGATCTCGCCTTCCCGGCTGGAGTACTCCTCGTAGATCATCCCGCGCTCGGCCTCGCGGATCCGCTGGACCACCACCTGCTTGGCGGTCTGGGCGGCGATGCGGCCGAAGTCCCGCGGGGTCACTTCCACCTCGAAGATGTCGCCCAACTGGAGCGTGGGATTCTTCGCCCGGGCCTCCTCGAGGCTCACCTGAAGCCGCGGATCGGTGACCTCCTCAACGATCTCCTTCTGGGCGTACACCCGGTAGTCGCCCGTCTTGTCGTCGAAGAAGACCCGCACGTTCTGCGCGGCACCGAAGTTCCGGCGATACGCCGAAATCAGCGCCGCCTCAATCGCCTCGATCAGGACCTCCCGCGCGATGCCCCTCTCACGCACCAGGTCATCCAGCGCCTCGAGAATCTCGGCTTTCATACGCTATACCCCTTCCGCACACCTAGAAATCAACGTGAAGCCGAGCGCTCGCAACCTGCTTACGGTCGAGGGCAACCGTCTGGCCCTGCGACTTCCCCTCGGTGAGCCTCAGCGTGACGCGACCGTCAATGAGCCCGATCAATTCACCCACAAACGACTTCTGCCCGTCCACGGGGGCGTAGGTGGTCACGGCCACCTTGTGCCCCGCGTAGCGGGCGAAGTCTTCCTCGCGCTTTAAGGGCCGCTCCAGCCCGGGCGAAGAGACCTCGAAGAACTCGTACGGTGGATCAGGCAGTATCTCGTCCAGCCGGGCGTCGACCACCCGGCTCAGTGCCTCGCAGTCGTCAAATCCCACGCCGCCCTCCTTGTCGATATAGACACGGAGATAGCGGTTGGCACCCTCCTTGACCAGTTCAACCCCCACCAGTTCGAGCCCCAAGGCCGCAGCATGGGGCGCGGCCACTTCTTCCACCAACTCCTCGAGACGTTTCCCGCTCTTCGCCAAACAGGACCAGACCTCCGATCACGGGCTGCAGAAAGGCCGTCGCTGTGAACGCAGTGCATTCAAGGACTACTCTTTCCCAACTCCGGGCACCAAATGAGCCGGCTCTCACCGGCTCCCGGCAGTTCCGGATGACGGAACCTCGGACGTTGAAAAGAGTGGGTTGACACCCACTCCTTGACACACAGGACGGCTACCTCGTTGCTCATAATAGCACAGATTGCCGCTGGTGGCAAGGGAATCCGGGCCTACTTTCGCCCAAGTCGCTCATCAACTGTGAGCGGCGGAATGCGCCGCTTCAGCTCGCCGACGAACTCGCCCACCGAGCGCAGGTAGAGCATCGGGATGGGCACGTAGGTCAGCTTCTTGCCCGGGTTGCGCCGCTGGAACTGCGCCAGCAGCTCCTGCGCATGCGGGGGAACGCCCTTCTCGGGCAGCTCGCGCCCCACGCCCGCCCCGCGCAGCACGACCCAGACCGCGGGGAAGAGCGGGTTGCTCCCGCCGCGCACCAGCATGCCGACCTTGTCCATGGGGATCGCGACGACCCGGCCGGCGTCCCGAACCCGGATCTCGGCGGCCGACACCTCCACGCCAAACGCCCAGCCGGACGAGACGTACCACGAGAGGATACCGATCAGGATGCCGTAGAGCACGAACATCACCGTGCCGAACGTGCCGGTGAACAGCGGGCTCAGGGGAACGACGAGCACGGCTGCGGCCACGAGCAGCACGCCGTAGAGGATCTTCTGCACCAGCGTAAGGCCGAACTGGGTTCCAGCGCTACTCTTCTTCGTCTCTGCGGTCATTCGCCGCGGCGGCCCCGAACCCCGGGTCCGCCGCCCCACCTCCATATCGCCTAGTCTCGCCCCGTCCTGCTCCGGTACACATCGTACAGCCCTTCGGCCAGCGCGTCGATGACCGCCCGCTCCCGCAGGGCCTGGCTCCACCGCCGCGGCACTGCGGCCGGCCCGTAAGCGGCGCCGGCCAGCCCGCCGGCCACGGCGCCGACGGTGTCGGCGTCATCTCCCAGATTCACCGCGGCCGTGACGCACTCCTCCAGGGAATCCGTGCGCAGGAACGCCCAGAGCGCCGCCTCCAGCGTCTCCACGACGTACCCGCCGGCCCGGACCCGCTCCGCCGGCCGGTCCCGCAGCCCCTCGAGGCGCCGGGCCAGGGCGCCGATCGCCGCATCCACGGCGGGCTCCGCCCCAGGCAGCGGGGCGAGCCCGGCCGAGAGGGCCTCCGCCGGCGCAGCGCCGTCGAGGAGGGCATCTACCGTGCGGTGGTAGATCGCGATCGCCGCGTCGGACTCGGGGTGCGGGTGCGTCATCCGCCCGATGCGGATGGCCGGCCCCGGGTCCGGTCCGTACGCCAGGGCCGCGGGCAGCGTGCGCATCAGGGCGCCGTTGCCGCCGGCCCACTGCCCCAGTTCCGCCGCCACGTGGTTGCTGGCCGCCTCCCACGACCCCAGCCGCCGGAACGCGGCGATGGCCATGCGGCAGGTGCTGCCCACGTCGGGCGGGTCCGACTCCAGCCAGGTGACGAAATGGCGGCCCACCGCATCCACCGGGTCGGCGGGGGACTCGACGATCCCTCGCCCCACCGCGACGGCCATGGCGGTGTCGTCCGTCCAGCTGCCGGCGGGGAAGCCGAACGGGCCGCCGCCCAGGATCTCCCGGTGGCCGTCCGGGAAGCGGCGCCGGATGGCGTCCCGGTCCATGAACTCCACGGTGCAGCCCAGGGCGTCGCCGACGGCCAGGCCCAGCAGCGCCCCCAGGCCCCGCCCGGCGCGGGTCAGCCCCAGCGCCCGCTGCGCCGCGAACCCCTCCCTGTGGAGCCAGGTCAGCCTGCTGCCCACGACGTGCCAGGCGGGCAGGCTCAGGAGCCGCAGGAAGGGGAAATAGGCGTCGCTCAGCCCCCGCTCGGCAGCCGCCAGCACCGCGGCCTCAAGGCACAGCAGATCCTCAGGCGCCATGCCTGAGGGCAGGCCCGCCGACACCTGCTCGAACGGCTGTAGTTCCCGGTCAGCGTGCGGGTTCCGGTAGCCGATGTCGATCATCGAGACCAGGGTCCGGTCCAGCTCCCCGGCCTCCGCGGGGCCGAGCCCTTCGTAGAGGGCGAGCACGGCCCGCCAGTCCGGGGGCTCGTCCCAGTCGGTGCGCGATGCCCTGAGCGCCTCCAGAACCCGAAGGTGCCAGTCCATCAGCGCCGCCCCCTCCTGTCTTCAGCGAACGGCCCGAGCACGATCACCCCGGTGCCCAGCAGCATACCGGCGGCCGCAACCCGCTCCGAAAGCGTGTGCCAGCGGTTGTAGGCCACCCGCAGGGGGTCGGTCTCGGCGTAGTTCTGGATGGGTTCGGGCGGCTGCGCCCGCTCCATCTGCGGGAAGATGTAGAGCCAGGTGGTCAGGGCGATGCCGATGCACCCCAGGAGGAGCACCAGCCGTGCCTTGTTGACGCCGCTGCGCAGCCTGGGCAGCAGGGCCAGCAGGGCGACCGCCCCCAGCAGCAGCCCGGCGTTGTTGAGCAGGTAGATGATGTCGCCGGCCAGGTCGCCGGCCGCCTGCCTGTCGGATCCGAACGCGGCGAAGATCTTCGGGGCGCCCAGGGCGAAGCCCGCCGCAGCGCCCACCCACAGCCCCATCGCCAGCTGGGTGACGGCCTCCAGTGCCCTCATCTTCCGCATACCTCCTCCAGGACGTGTGCAACGCCGTCGTCTTCGCAGCAGGGAGCCACGCGGTCCGCCGCGGCCTTCACGTGGGCGGCGGCGTTGCCCATCGCCACCCCCAGCCCGACGTAACGCAGCATGGCCAGGTCGTTGTCGGAATCGCCGAAGGCGATCATCGCCTCGGGGGGAATTCCCAGCCGCTCACCCAGCGCCGCCAGGCCCGAAGCCTTGGAGACGCCCGCGGCGTTGATCTCGAGGTTGCCCTTGCCCGAGGAGGTCACCTCCACGCCGGCCACCTGCCGCCGGACCTCATCCGCCAGGGCCTGCAGGCGGTCGGGGTCGCCCAGGAGCATCACCTTCAGCACCGGCGGCCGGTCGTGGGCCAGGGCCCACCGCTCCAGCCGCCGCACGAGGCGGGTCTGGTTGGCCCCCCACATGCGGGCGGCGGCCAGAGCGGCGCGCAGCGGCGTCTCGCCGGCGCGGATCCAGCGGTACGTGTCGAGGAAGTGGGCCAGGGGCTGGTCCAACACCTTGCCCTCGGGGGTGTAGCAGTGCATGAGGGCGCCGAACCGCCTCCCGAGCACGAGCGACTGCGCCAGCGCATCCCCGGGGATCTCCCGGAACTCCAGGTACGACCCGTGCTCGTCCAGGACGGCCGCGCCATTACAGCAGACGACCGGACCACCGCCGATCTCCCGGCTGATGCGCAGGGCGGAGTGCGGCATCCGGCCCGTGGCGATGACGGTGACCATGCCCCGCCGCCGCGCCGCCGCGAGGGCCGCGCGCGTGCGGGGGGAGACCTCGTGCCGCCTGCAGAACAACGTGCCGTCCACGTCCAGGGCGACCAGCCGGTACCGCAAAGCCTTACCCCCAGGTACGGGCATCTCCGCCACCATGCTACATCCTTCCCTTCCGGGGCGCAATCCCACCGCTCATACCCGGCGCAGCTCCTCCGCCAGCGCCCGCTCCAGCTCCTGCCAGCCGCCCCGGTAGCCCTCCCGGGCCAGCGAAGTCATGAAGGCCGCATGGCTCCGCCCCCGGCGGTAGTCGGGCTCGCGGGACGGGTGGGGCAGCAGGGCGCAGATCTCCTCCAGGTCGGGGTCCACGAGGAGCGAGCCCTGGTAGAGGGCCACCTCCCGGTTGGCGTAGAGGCTGGAGCCCAGCACCTTCAGGTCGCCGATGGCCACGTCGCCCATGCCCCGCACGGAGACGTCCCGCAACCCCAGGCGGGTGAGGGCCAGGGCCACCGCCTCGGCGATGGGGCCGATCCACTGGGTGGCGAACGCCTTGCGGCGGGCGTCGTAGGCGGCGGTGATCACCAGGCAGCCCGGGGTGAGCACCACGGCACCGCCGCCGCCCTTGCGGCGGTAGACCGGCACGCCGGCGGCGGCGCAGAGCGCCAGGTTCACATCGGTCTCCGGCGTTCCGGCGCCCAGCACGGCCTCGGTCCGTTCCGGCTCCCAGAACCAGAGGAAGGGGCCCTCGCGCGCGAACCGCTCAAGTGCGACCGCATCGTAGGGCAGCGGGGTGATTTCCATGAGTCGCCTCCTATTTGGAATAAGGGCAAATCGTCATATGGAGCAAGTTTCAGTTTCGATTATAATTACTAGCACGACGAAGGAGGTGTCTACGTTGTGCGCTGTGCCCCGACGTGCGCCGGGCCGCGGGCAGCCGCCGCCCGCCCTGCGCCTCGGCTTCTGGTCCGCCACCCTGACCGCGCTGTGCGCGGTGGGCTTCACCCTGGCCTTCGGCTACCACGCGGCCACCGCGCCCGTCGCCGGCGAGTGGCAGGGGATGGAGGCCTTCACGGCCACCTTCAGCGCCTGGCGTATGGCGCTGGTGCTCGTCCCGTCGCTGGTGCTCGCCCCGGCCTTCGTCACCATGCTCGCGTGCGTGCACAGCGTCGCCCCGGAGGAGGTGCGGGTGTGGAGCCGGGTCGGCCTGGCCCTGGCCATCATCTATGCTGTCGTGGCCTGTGTGAACTATACCGTGCAGCTGGTCGTGGTCAGGGGCAACCTCCTGGGGCCCGAGGCCGGGGCGCTCGGCCTCCTGGTGATGGGCAACCCGCGGTCGCTCTTCTGGGGCCTGGCGATCCTCTGCTACAACTTCTTCATGGGCCCTGCCGCCGCGTTCGCCGCCGAGACCCTCGGGGGCGGGCCGCTGCCTGCGCTCATCCGGCGGCTGTTCACCGTGAACGCCGCGGCCTCAGTGGCCGGCGGCATCGTCTACTTCGTCACGCTTGACCACCTGCACCCCGCAGGGCTGGTCTCCACGGCGGTCTGGTGCATCGTCCTGCCGCTCGCCAGCGGGCTGCTGGCCGCGCACTTCCGCCGGCTGGCTGCCGCCTGAACCGCCGCCCGCAGCTGCACCGGAGCCGTCATCCGGGGGAGGATGGTACGCAGGCCATCCTCCCCCGCTCGCGCTCAGAACCCGAACACCAGTTGGTTCCCCTCGGGCAGGCCGCTGAGGCAGCCGTGGTTCTCCAGCAGCTCCATCACCGATTTGTTGAGCCGGGCGCGGTTCTTCAGGTCCTCCTTGGAGTGGAACTCGCCCTGCGCCCGGGCCTCCACGATGGCCTGCGCCGCGCTGTCGCCCAGCCCGGCCAGCGAGTTGAAGGGGCAGAGCAGCAGGTTCTCGCCGATGATCTGGTACCGGGTGGCGTCGGAGCGGTAGAGGTCCACCCGGGCGAAGCGGATGCCCCGCAGGAACGCCTCCTCCACCAGCTCGTACTCGGTGAGGGAGTCCTTCTCCTTGGGCGTGGCGTCGCGCCCCTTGGCCTCGATCTCCTGCACGTACCGGCGCACGGCCTCGGGCCCCTGCACCAGCAGGTTCGCGTCCACCGAGCCCGCCCGCACCGACAGGTAGGCGGCATAAAAGAGCAGCGGCTCGTGCACCTTGAACCAGGCGATGCGCAGGCAGGAGAGGACGTATGCGGCCGCGTGCGCCTTCGGGAACATGTACTTGATCTGCTTGCACGACCAGATGTACCAGTCGGGCACGTTGCAGGCCTTCATCGTCTCTTCCATCTCGGGCGTGAGCCCCTTGCCCTTGCGCACCGACTCCATGATCTTGAAGGCGGTGGCCGGCTCGACGCCCCAGTAGATCAGCTGCACCATGATGTCGTCGCGGCAGCCGATGACGTCCTGGAAGGGGATGCCCTTCTTCACCAGCTCCTGGGCGTTGTTGGTCCACACGTCGGTGCCGTGGGACAGGCCCGAGATGCGCACCAGGTCCGAGAAGTTGCGGGGGCTGGTCTCCATCAGCATCTGGCGCACGAACCGCGTGCCCATCTCCGGCAGCACGATGGTGCCCAGATCGAACTGGAGGCGCCCGTCGTCGATGCCCAGCACCCGGTTGCCGCCGGGGCTGAAGAGCGCCAGCACGTCCGGGTCGTCCACCGGCACCTTCCGGATGTCGAAGTCGGGGTTGCCGGTCTTCTCCCGGTAGAGGTCCTGGAGCATCCTCAGCATCGTCGGGTCGTCGTGGCCGAGGATGTCCAGCTTCATCAGCGCCTGTTCGAAGGAGTGGTAGTCGAAGTGGGTCGTCTTCACCCCGGAGCTGCGATCGTCGGCCGGGTACTGCACCGGGGTGACCTCCTCGATCTCCATGCCCACGGGGCAGACCACCATGCCGCCCGGGTGCTGGCCGGTGGTCCGCTTCACCCCGGCCACGCCCGCGGCCAGGTAGCCGATGTGCGCCTCCCGGACCCCGGCGATGTTGTTCTCCTCCAGCCAGGCCCGCACCATGCCATAGGCGGTCTTCTCGGCAATGGTGCCCACCGTGCCCGCCTTGAAGACGTACTTCTCGCCTCCCAGCAGCTCCTCGGAGAACTTCTGGATGCGGCCCTGCACGTCGCCCGAGAAGTTAAGGTCGATATCCGGCACCTTGTCGCCCTTGAAGCCCAGGAAGGTCTCGAACGGGATGTCCTGCCCGTCGCGGTCCAGCTGCGTGCCGCACTTCGGGCAGGCCTTCCGGGGCAGGTCGAAGCCCGAGCCGGTCTTGCCGTCGTCGTGCCACTCCAGGTACTTGCACGACGGGCAGATGTAGTGCGGCGGCAGGGCGTTGACCTCGGTGATGTCCATCGCCCAGGCGACGAAGGAGGAGCCCACCGACCCCCGGGAGCCGACGAGGTAGCCCAGCTCGTTGGACTTCTTCACCAGGAGGTGCGAGATGTAGTAGGACACGGCGAAGCCGTTGCCGATGATCGCGTTCAGCTCCTTCTCCAGGCGCTGCGCGATCTTCTCGGGCACCGGGTCGCCGTAGACCCGCTTCACCTTCTCCCACGAGAGCCGGCGGGTCTCCTCCACGGAGCCCTCCAGCACCGGCGGGTAGAGCTTGTCCGGCACCACCTTGACCCGCTCGATCTGCTCGGCGATGGCGTTGGGGTTCGTCACCACCACCTCATACGCGGCCTCCTCGCCCAGGTAGGCGAACTCGGCGAGCATCTCCTCGGTGGTGCGCAGGTAGAACGGGCCGTCGTACTCGTCCCGGAAGCCGATGCCGCCCTTCAGGATGCGGCGGAAGATCTGCTGGTAGGGCTCCAGGAAGTGCGCGTCCGACACGGCGCAGACGGGCTTCCCCAGCCGCTTGCCCAGCTCGTAGATGCGCCGGTTGAGCGAGAGCAGCTGCTCCTCGGAGTTCACCTGCCCCGACTGCAGCAGGAAGGCCAGGCAGTCGCGGGGCAGGATCTCCAGGTAGTCGTACCAGGCGACCATCTGCTCCAGCTCGGGTTCGGGCACGCCGCGCAGGAGGGCGTCGAAGAGGTGGCCGCCGTAGGTGGACGAGCCGATCAGGAGCCCCTCCCGGTGCTTCTCCAGCTCCGTCCGCGGCACGCGCGGCGTGCGGTTGAAGTACTCGATGTGCGAGAGGCTGATCAGCTTGTAGAGGTTCTTCATCCCGGCCTGGGTCTTCACCAGGCACGTCGCGTGGTAGGGCCGCAGCTGCTCGGCGTTGATCGAGCGCGTCAGCCCGTTGAGGTCGGCGACGGTCTCGACCCCCTCTGCGCGCTCCAGCAGCTTGCCCAGCACCATGGCGGCGGTCTTCGCGTCCGCGTCCGCACGGTGGTGGTCCACCAGCGGCACCTGCAGCTCCTTCGTCAGGGCGGCCAGGCTGTGGCTGCGCATGTGGGGCAGGACCGCCCGGGCCAGCGTCAGCGTGTCGAGCACCGGGTTGTCGAAGGGCTCGCCCAGGTGCTTCTGCCGGTGGTAGCGCAGGAAGGAGTAGTCGAACTGCGCGTTGTGCGCCACCACGATGGCGTCGCCGACGAATTCGAAGAAGGCGCGGAGGGCCTCGGCGGGCCCGGGGGCGTTCTCCACCATGTCGGGCGTGATGTTGGTGAGCTTCTGCACCTCTTCGGGGATGGGCTTCGAGGGGCGCACGAAGGACTGGAAGGACTCGCCCACCTCCCCGTTCCGGAACCGCACGGCGCCGAGCTCGATGATGTCGTCGCCGATGGGCGAGAAGCCCGTCGTCTCGATGTCGAGCACCACGAACTCGGCATCGGCGAGGGCCACGTTCTCCGGCGGCCTCGCCACGACGGGCGTGCCGTCGTCCACCAGGAAGAGCTCGCACCCGTAGATGACCTTGAAGTCTTCGGGCACCTTCACGTGGCTGGCGGCGGGGAAGGCCTGCACCACGCCGTGGTCGGTGATGGCCACGGCCTTGTGGCCCCACTTCACCGCCGTCTTCACGAGGTCAGCGGGGTCGATCATGCCGTCCATGGCCGACATGGTGGTGTGTGCGTGCAACTCCACCCGCTTCAGCGGCCCCTCGTAGGTGTCGCTCCGGTCCGGGCGCTTGCCCACCACCACGTCATCGGCCAGCAGGGTCAGCTCGCCCGAGAACTTGTCCACCTGCACGTTGCCCCGCACCTTGAGCCAGGTGCCGTTCTTGATCACGGCGAGGTAGTCCGGCTCCTTCTGCGGATCGCGGAAGAGCTTCACCGGCAGCGTGTCGCCGAGATCCCCGGGGCGCTCGGCGCGGCGCAGGTCGCAGATGCCGAATGAGATCAACTGGCGCCCGCTCTTCAGGTCGCGGCTGTCGAGGCCGACCACCTCGCCCTCGATCACCACCCGGTTCTCCTCCTCGGTGATCGTGGCGATGGGCCGCACGGGCACGTCGTCCGGGATGGGCTTGCCCTTGACCGGCCCCTCCGACGGCGGGGCGGCAGCGGCGGCCTCCTTCTTGCCGAAGGCGGACTGGCGCTGCATCCACTGCTCCAGGTACGCCTCCGCCGGGTCCGGCTCGGCGGGAACCGGCTCGGGCGGGAGCGGCACCTCCTCCTCTTCGACGTCCGCGAAGGGATCGTCGGGGATCGCAGGGGCCTGCCGGAGGGGCTCGGGCTTCGGCGCGGGGCGGTGGGTGAGCCGCACCTGGAGGGCGCAGCCGGTCTCCCGCCTCACCAGGCGCTCCAGCACGGGCACCACGCCGCGCTGCAGGGCCACCTCCGCCTGGGCGGCGGTGGGCAGCTCCAGCACCAGCGACTTCCCCTCCACCCGCTGCTCGGCCCGGTCCAGGATGCCGTTGACCAGCGGCAGGGCGGCCTTCAGCTGCAGCAGGATGTCCGCCCACGCCTCCGTCAGGCGCTCGGCCGGATCGGCCTCGGGGTCGGCGTCGCGCACGGGCACGACCGTGACGGCTGCCGCCAGGCCGCCGAGGCAGGCCTCGGCGACGGCCGCAGCCAGCGGGGCGCGCTCCTCATAGGGGAGCCGCACCGGACTCGCCAGGTGCAGGGCGACGCTGCGGGCCTGCCGGTTGACCTCCACGCGCACGACCCGGGCCCCGGCCAGGAACGCCTGCACCGCCGGCGAGAACTGTGCGGCATCGATGAGCGAGAGCCAGTCGGACTGCGGTGACATCTCGTTGGCTCACCTCAAGGGTTGAAATCGTTGCGCCGCTGCCCCGGCAGGGAGCGGCGGCGAGAAACCGGCGAGCGCCCTGGCTCCGCCAGCGCGCCCGCAGGCCTGTTCTTTTAATCTTCTTCAGTGACCGCGATGACCCCTTCCGTCGCCATCAGATCCCCGATCAGACCCGAGATGTCAACGCTGCGGCCCAGCGGCTTCAGCGAGAAGCTGATCTCGATGGTGCCGGGCAGGGGGCCGGTCCGCATCGCCACGTTCTTGATCGTGCAGCCCCACCGGCCGCAGACGGAGGCGACGGCCCCCAGCTTGCCAGGCGTGTCGGTGACGTGCACCACCAGCGAATGGAAGCCGCCCCGGGAGATGAAGCGCCGCTCCACCTCGGACAGGGTCTTCAGCGTGAGCAGCACCAGCACCACCGCGACCGCGGTCTGCAGGTAGAAGCCGGCGCCCACGGCCAGGCCCATGCCGGAGACCACCCAGAGCGATGCGGCCGTCGTCAGGCCGCGGATGTTGGCGCCCTCGCGCATGATCGTGCCGGCCCCGAGGAAGCCGATGCCGCTCACCACCTGTGCGGCGATGCGCCCCGGGTCCGCGACCCCGTAGCCCGTGGACAGCACCAGGTCGTACATGCCCAGGGAGACCTTCATGATCAGCGCGGAGCCCACGCAGACGAGAACGTGCGTACGCAAACCAGCAGGCCGGTTGGTGGCCTCGCGCTCCAGTCCGACCAACCCACCGGCGACTGCGGCCACCAACATCGGAACCATGTTATCCCATAGCTGTAGCGCGAACGACTGGTAGTTCGCCTGGATGAACTCTAGCAACGTCAATGTCCCTTCTGTACGTATTTCAGTATTTCATAATACATCTTAAGCCGGGCTGCTGCACCCTTTACGAGCCCCAACTTCTCCTCCTTCATACGGTGGCTCATCTCCTCCAGCACCACCTCCACGACGCGGCAGCCGTGCGTCTTCGCGAACTTCGTCAGCGCGACCTCGATGCCGAACCGGGCCTGGTCGGCGTCCGGCTCCTCCCGGAACATGTCCGCGAGCACCTCGCGCCGCACCACCCGCTGTCCGGAGAGGTAGGGGGCCACCATCTGGGCCAGATCGGTGGCCACGCGCCCGTCGCCGAAGACGCCCACCGCCATGTCCGCCTCTCCGCTGAGCACCGGCTGGATGAGGTCGTGCACATGGCCCGGGTGCAGGCCGATCAGGTCCGCGTCAAGGAACAGCAGAACCGGGGCGGTGGTCGCCTCGTAGCCCGACTTCATCGCTGCGGCCTTGCCGCGGTTCTCTCCGTGTTCGATCACCTTGGCTCCCGCTGCGCGGGCCCGGGCTGCCGTTTCGTCCGTCGAGCCATCGTCCACCACGATAACCTCATCGATCGCCGGCACCCTTGCACAGGCGGAGACCACGTCGGCGACGGTCTCCTCTTCGTTGTATGCAGGGATGACGACAGAGACTCTCTCCACGGGAAAGACCTCCGAATCAGGCGGCCTGCCAGCCAGGCCTCGTTGGCCGGACGAACCGGGTTTCCTGATGTAGGGTATTCCGTACACTGCGACCGTTTTCCTCCTCCTGCGGACAGACCCGGTTTCTAGACTGCCCAGCGTCTGACTCCTCTACCAATGCGCCAGGAGGCAGCCCCAATGGTAGGACTGCCTCCTTCGTGCCAAACCCTTCGGGGCACCGGCGGAAAGGAACGGCCGCCCCGATGCCCGCTTCAGCCCCGCCGCCTGAGCCGTGCCCATCCGAACGCCAGCGCAAAGAGAACGCCGCCGACGACGGCCATCGCGCCCGCCACCGCGGTGTCGGTCGCCCTGGCGAGCAGGTATCCCAGCGCGCTGGACAGCACCCCCAGCCCCACCGCGAGGGCCAACATGGCCGGGAGCCGGTCGGTGAGCAGGTAGGCCGTCGCCCCCGGCAGCACCAGCATGGCGACCACCAGGATCGCTCCGACGGCGTCGAACGCGCCCACCGCCGTGACGGAGACGAGCGTCATCAGCAGGTAGTGGAAGGCCGTGGCGTTGATGCCCAGCGCCGCCGCGGTGTCCGGGTCGAACGCGCAGATCTTGAGCTCCTTGAAGAAGAGGCCGACCACCAGCAGATCCAGCAGGAAGATGGCGCCCAGCGTCCAGAGTGCGCGGGGACCGAGGCTCACCTCGCCCACAAGCCAGAGGTCCCACGGCGCGTAGGCGATCTCGCCGTACAGGACGTGATCGAGGTCCAGGTGCACACGGCCGGCGAAGGCCGTGATCAGCACCACCCCCAGCGCGAACAGGGCGGTGAAGGTCACCCCCATGCCAGCGTCTTCCTGCACGCCTGCGCGCTGCAGCGCCTGGACTGCATAGGCGGTCAGCAGGCCGCAGAGGGCAGCCCCGAGCACCATCACCGGCGCAGCCCGGCTGCCGGTCAGGAGGAACGCGAGCGCGATCCCCGGCAGCACCGCGTGGCTGATCGCATCGCCCAGCATGGTCATGCGCCGCAGCAGCAGGAAGGATCCGACAAGCCCTGATGCGCCGGCGGCCAGCGCCCCCACGGCGATGATGACGAGCGGTGCGGGAAGCCCCACCTACCCCACCCCCTCTCCGGGCTCACCCGGCAGGAGGCGCGGCTCCAGCCCGTGCAGGCGGAGCACCGGTTCCAGCTGCGGGTAGACCTCCGGCCCGAACGGCCCGCCAACCGCCGCCTGGTGCATCAGGTAGACCACGTGCAGCCGTTCCCGGTGCGCCACCCGGTACGCCTCGGCCAGTCCCCGCGGGGTCAGCCGCCATACCGCCGGCGGCTCCTCCCCCGCCGGCGGCCCGCCCGGGTCCGTCAGCCCCGCGCGTTCCACCATCCCCGCGCGGACCAGTCGCATCAGGGTCGGCCGCGCCCAGCGCGCCGACAGCCCCCGCCGCTGCTCCAGATCGGCCAGCGTCACCACGGTCGGGGCGCCGGTCGATGCGGCCTCCTCACTCAGGTCGTACAAGGCCTCCAGCAGCCGTTCCCCCCGCACCCGGGCCTGCGTCCGCGCCATCCGGATCAGCCGGGCGACGAGGCCCCGCCGCGGGGCGGCCAGCAGCGAGACCGCGAACAGGAACGTGGCCGCCAGCACGATCAGGGGGCCGGTGGGCATGCGAGGGCCGACCTGGGAAAGCAACGTCCCCGCCACCCCGGAGAGCGCACCGAACAGGCCCGCCAGCGGCAGCATGGTGGAGAGCCGGTCCGTCCAGCAGCGGGCAGCGAGGGCCGGGGTCGTCAGCAGCGCGGCCATCAGCACGACGCCCACCGACTCGAGTCCCGTGACCACGGCCAGCACCAGCCCCAGGTTCAGCAGCAGGTCCAGCCTGCCCATGGGCAGCCCCAGCCCTGCGCCGAACTCCCGGTCGAAGGCCAGGAGCTTGAACTCCTTGTAGAGCGCCAGCACCATCAGGCAGAGTGCGCCTGCCATCAGCGTGATCGCCTGCAGATCCCGGGGGACGATGGCGGCCGCCTGGCCGAAGAGGAACGTGTCGAGGCCGCTCTGGTTTCCGCCCGGCATGCGCTGCACCACGCCCAGCAGCATGATGCCCATTCCGAAGAACACGGTGAGGACCAGGCTCATGGCCGCGTCCTCCTTCAGGCGGGAGTACCGGGTGATGGCAGCCATCGCCCCGGTGCCCACCACGCCGGCCACGGCGGCGCCGGTCAGCAGCGGGCCCGGTGCCTTGCTGCCCGTCAGCAGGAAGGCGGCCGCGATGCCCGGCAGCGCCGCGTGGGCCAGCACGTCGCCCATGAGGGCCCTGCGCCGCAGCAGCGCCAGGGCGCCAAGCACTCCGGCGGCTGTTCCCAGCAGAGCCGTCCCGGCCGTCACCCATTGCGCGTTCGCGTCCATCGCTCAGTCCCCTCCCATGGGCCGGCGCGCCGCGGGCAGCGGCTCCGCCATGAGCGCCAGGTTGCCCAGGCGCCCGCCGTAGGTGCGCGCCAGGTTCTCGGGGGTGAATGCCTCCTCCACCGGCCCGGTGGCCAGCACGCGCACGTTGAGCAACACCAGCCAGTCGAAGTACTCCGGCACCGTCTGCAGGTCGTGGTGCACCACCACGACGGTGCGCCCGCACGCCCTTAACCCGGCCAGGAGCGACACGATGGCCTTCTCCGTGGCCGCGTCCACCCCGGCGAAGGGTTCATCCATGAAGTAGATTCGGGCGTCCTGTGCCAGCGCCCGGGCAAGGAAAACCCGCTGCTGCTGCCCGCCCGAGAGCTGGCTGATCTGCCGGTGGGCAAACTCGGCCATGCCCACCCGCTCCAGGGCGTCCAGGGCAGCGGCCCGCTCCCGCGCCCCCGGCCGCCGGAGGAGCCCGAGGTGGCCGTAGCGCCCCATCATCACCACGTCCAGCACGTCTGTAGGGAAGTCCCAGTCCACCGAAGCCCTCTGCGGCACGTACCCCACGGCGCGCCGCACCCGCTCCACGGGCTGGCCGAATATGCGTACCTCGCCGGAGACCCTGGGGATCAGCCCCAGGATTGCCTTGAGCATCGTCGACTTGCCGGCCCCGTTGGGCCCGACAACGCCGATGAGCTTTCCCTCCGGCAGCGAGAGGCTCACGCCCTTCAGCACCGCCCGCTGCTGGTAGGCCACCGTCAGGTCGCGCACCACCAGGGCCCTCTCCTGCTCCCACGCCATACGCACACCCTCTGTCCGCTCCGCCGTCGCTACCGCAGTGCGGCGACGATGGTGTCGACGTTGTGCCGGATCATCCCCGCGTATGTGCCCTCCGGGGTGCCCTCCGCCCCGAGGGCGTCCGAGAACAGCTCCCCGCCGATGGCCACGGCATGCCCCCGGGCGGCCGCCCCCTCCACCAGCGCCTCCACCGAGCTGCGCGGCACGCTGGACTCGATGAACACCGCCTTGATCTGCCGCTCCACCAGAAGGTCCACCAGCTGCCGCAAGTCCGCCAGCCCGTACTCCGTGGCTGTGGAGATCCCCTGCAGCCCCCTCACCTCGATACCGTACGCCCTGCCGAAGTAGCCGAAGGCGTCGTGCGCGGTCACCAGCACCCGGCGCCCGGCCGGAACCGTGTTCAGCTGCGCGCGGGCGTACCTGTCCAGTTCCGCCAGCTCTTCCCGGTACACCGCCGCGTTCTGCTCATACACGCTGCGCCCTGCCGGGTCCAGCTCGATCAGGCTGTCGCGCACGATGTCCACGGCCAGCATCCAGAGCGACACGTCGAACCACACGTGCGGGTCAGGCACCCCGTCCTCCGCCATCAGCAGGAGTTCTTCGGGAATGCGCTCCGCCACGGCCACGGTGGGCTTGTCGCGGGCCATCTTCTCCAGGATGTCGCCCATGCGCCCCTCCAGGTGCAGTCCGTTGTAGAAGACGATCTGCGCCTGCTGCAGCCGGGCCATGTCCCCTTCCGAGGCCTTGAACAGGTGGGGGTCCACCCCCGGCCCCATCAGGGCCGTCACCGCCACACGGCCGCCGCCGACGTTCCGCACCAGGTCCGCCACCATGCCCGTCGTCGCCACCGCCCGGATCCTCCCGTCGGCCGGTTCCCCCGCCCGGCTCGTTCCGCAGCCCGCGGCGGCCCCGGCGGCCACGCACAGCCACACCGCCAACACCAGACGCGCCCACTGCCGCATGCGTATCCCCCATTGCCCCAGCATTTGTCCCTCGCGAAACACTTTTAGCCTAGGCTAACTCCTGGGCCGCAAAGACGGGGCGGTTGACGCCCCGTGTTTCGCATGGGCAAGAGTTTTTCCCCAGGGAAACTCTCGCCGCTAGTCGAATTATGCGCCGGGCGGCTGGGTTGTGTCAAGAGTGATTCTCATTCGCGCGCTTCGTTGCTCCCCGGCAGCCTTGCCCCCCGCAGGCTGCGCCGGATCACTCCTCCACCACCAGAATGCCCTGCATCCCCCTCTGGTCGTGGCCGTCCACCTGGCACGCGTACCGGTACGTCCCCGGCTTCTCCACCACCAGTTCTGCCTCCGCGCGCGCCCCGGGCGCGATGGGACCGATCAGGAAGTTCAGCTCGGGAATCCGGTACTCGTGGTGCACCCGCCCGAGGTTTTCGAGCCTGACCACCACCTTGCGCCCGGCCTTCACCCGCAGGGTGGCCGGCGTGAACCGGTACTCCCGGGCCACCACGGTGACCCGCTCCACGGGTTCGGCCGCCCGGGCCATGGCGGCTGCCGCTTCCTCGAGGCCGCTGCAGATCACCGCCACCTCCCGGGCCACGTCCTCCTCCGCCACCCGGCCGGCCGACAGCATGTATCGGATGGCGCTGCCCGCACTGGCCATCCGGGCGGCCAGCGCGGGATCCACGGCGCTGATCGGACCCAGCACCGGCTCGAACGCCGCCGCAAACCGCTGGTAGGCCGCCCGGATGGCCTCCAGGTCCCCGCCGGCCGCGGCCCGCACCAGGTCCGGCGCCGCCTCGCTCGCCGCCCGGATCCCCTGCTGCACCGCGTCGGCGCCCCGCCCCTCCGCCAGCGCCCGCCCAACCGGGATCGCCGGCGCCGCCGCGACCGCCCGGCCAGCAGGGACAGCAATTACCGTCGGGACCGCCAGCGCCGCTGCGAGCAGCAGCACTCCGGCCCGCGTTCTCCACTGTTTCACAGCCGCTTCGCCTCCTCCATGGCCAGATTCTCGCCCACAGTATCTCCCACCGTCGCGGGAATGAACCGGTACACAGGGACCGGCCAGTGCGTAAGATGCCGAGAGGCCCCCGTGAGGGGGGCCGCGGAGGTGTGTGGGATGGTGCGGCTGGCGCAGGCGGTGTTCAAGGGCGGCGGGGTCAAGGGAATCGCCCTGGTGGGGGCCCTGGCGGTGGCGGAGGAGCGCGGCTGGCGCTGGCGGGCGGTGGCCGGGACGTCGGCCGGCGCGCTGGTGGCCGCCCTCGTCGCGGCGGGCTACGGGGCAGAGGCGCTGCGCCGGGTCGTCCACGACCTGGACCTGCGCAGCTTCGCCGACCCGGCGGGCTGGAAGGTGGCCAGCCTGCTCCTGCACGAGGGGATCTTCAAGGGGGAGAAGCTCCTCGCGGAGGTGGAGCGCCTGCTTTCCGAACGCCTGGGCCGGCCCCGGGTGACGTTCCGCGACCTCCCGGTGGCCTGCCAGATCGTCGCCACGGACCTGACCCACCGGCGCATGCTGGTCTTCCCCCACGACCTGGCCCGTCCTCCCTACGGGCTGGAGGACCCCTACGACTTCCCCGTGGCCGACGCGGTGCGGGCCTCCACGGCCATCCCGTTCTTTTTCCAGCCCTACCGGCTGGAGCTGCCCAATGGCGTCAGGGCCACGCTGGTGGACGGCGGCCTGCTCTCCAACTTCCCGGTGCACCTCTTCCAACCCGTGGGCGGTCCGGCCTACCTGCCCACCTTCGGCTTCGACCTGCGCGGCGGAGACGACGAGCTGCAGCCGACCGACACGCCCCTGGAGCTGGTGCAGGCCATGGTCAACACCATCCTCAGCGCCCGGGACCTGAGCGACCTGGAGAACCAGCGCTACGTCCGCACCATCCCCATCGACACCGCGCCCTACCGCACCACCCAGTTCGACCTGGACGCCGAGGACAAGGAGGCCCTCTACCAGCGCGGGCGAGCCGCTGCCGAGGCCTTCTTCGCCGACCCGGCCACAGTGGCGTGGCTGCAGGACTTCGCCGTGCGCCGCGCCCTGCGCCCGCTGCGCGCCGTACTCTCCGTTTGACCTCTCCGCAGGTTCGACATCCTGGTCGACGGAATCCGACCTGAGCTCGGGGGCTACGCATACGTTGGCGCCTGCGGGATGGTCGGCGACGGCAGGGTCTTTGTCGATCCGATCCGCGCGCGTCCGGGCGCAAGGGTCACGGTGGAGTACCTGACCGACGTCAGGTGGGACCGCCTCACCTGCACCGTCTCCCGCGGCGGGAAGGTAGTGCGCCAGGGCCGCCTGTGGGGAAGGCGTCCGTCACGTTGGGGGCGGGTGGCTGTCGGGCAGCCGCGGCCAGGGGCTCGCCTTCTTCCGGGCGGACGTGCGGTAGAAAGACACCGAAACCCGGCTGCGGCACCGCCGCAGCCGGGTCCGTTCGTCTAGTACGCCCGGGCGAACCAGACGGTGTGCTTCGCCTCGCCGCCGCAGTGGATGCAGGTGTGCTTCCGCTCAGGCGGGTCGAAGGGGATGTTCCGGGAGGTGAACTTGGTCTGCTCCTTCACCTTCGCCTCGCACGCCGCGGAGCCGCACCAGCCGGCCAGGATGAAACCGGTCAGCTCGCCGGTCTCCTCGCAGCGGGCGATGTGGGCCTTCAGCTTCTCCAGCGTGTCGACATCCAGGTGCGAGTTGGCGTCGCGGAAGGCCTTCGCCTTCTCGTACATGTTGCGCTGGATCTCCTCCAGCAGGGCCTGAACCCGCTCCACCGCCTCGTCCAGCGACACGGTGATCTTCTCGCCAGTGTCACGCCGGGCGAGGACGCACTGGTTGCTGTCGACATCGCGCGGGCCCAGTTCAAGCCGGATGGGCACGCCCCGCATCTCCCACTCGTTGAACTTCCAGCCCGGGGTCTCCTCCCGCAGGTCGGACTTCACCCGCACGCCGGCGGCCTTGAGGGCGTCGAAGAGCGGGTCGAAGCGGGCCATCACCTTGTCCCGGAACTTGGGCGGGCCGACCGGGATCATGATCACCTGGATCGGGGCCAGGCGGGGCGGCAGGGCAAGGCCGCGGTCGTCGCCGTGCACCATGATCAGGGCGCCGATCAGGCGGGTGGAGACGCCCCAGGACGTGGTGTGGACGTACTTCAGCTGGTTGTCCCGGTCGAGGAACTTGATCTCGAACCCTTTGGCGAAGTTCTGGCCCAGGTAGTGCGACGTGCCGGCCTGCAGCGCCTTGCCGTCCTTCATCATCGCCTCGATGGAGTAGGTGTCCACCGCGCCGGCGAACTTCTCGGACGGGGTCTTCTGGCCGGTGTAGAGCGGGATGGCCATCTCGGTCTCCACGAAGTCCCGGTAGAGCTCCAGGATCCGCATGGTCTCCTCCCGGGCCTCCTCCTCGGTGGCGTGCGCGGTATGCCCCTCCTGCCAGAGGAACTCGGAGGTGCGCAGGAACGGCAGGGTGCGCTTCTCCCAGCGGAACACGTTGGCCCACTGGTTGATCAGCACCGGCAGGTCGCGGTACGACTGGATCCACTGGGCGTACATGTGGCCGATGATCGTCTCGGAGGTGGGCCGCAGCGCCAGCCGCTCCTCCAGCTTCTCGCCGCCGGCCTCGGTCACCCAGGGCAGCTCGGGGTTGAACCCCTCCACGTGCTCCTTCTCCTTCTGGAAGAAGGACTCGGGGATCAGCATCGGGAAGTAGGCGTTGCGGTGCCCGGTCTCCTTGAACCGACGGTCCAGCCCGGCCTGGATGCGCTCCCAGAGCTCGTAGCCGTCGGGCTTGAACACGATGCAGCCCCGCACGGGCGTGTAGTCCATCAACTCGGCCTTGCGGATCACGTCGATATACCAGCGCGAGAAGTCCTCCGCCTGCGGCGTGATCTCCTTGACGAAACTCTTCTCTTCCTTCATGCCCAACCTCTCCTTCGATCAGGTAAAGAGCCCCCGTCCCTCTGCAGGGACGGGGGCTCAGCTCCCGTGGTACCACCCTCATTGACCGGGCAGGGCCCGGCCCACTCGTGCCCCGGTAACGGCGGGGAACCCGGCTCGGCTCAGGTCCGCGGGGGCGAACGGTCGCCGGCGGCTCCGGGGTGGGTAGCTCTCGCCGACGCTGTGCCGGCCTCGCACCGGGTGGCCGGCTCTCTGGGACAGGCCGAGCGGAGCGCTCCCCTTCAACGCCTTTTGCTACGGGTAGACTACCAGTTGATGGTGCGGTTGTCAACCGCGTTGTGAGGCGTATGGCATCCAGCCCTTCCCTCCGACGGCGGGCGGTGCACCTCCAGATGCACGCGTTCCCCGGGACCCAATCGCCCAGGCTACTCTGCCGTGCTGACCAGATCCTGCTTGGCTGCGTATCCGGCCCGCATGAACAGGGGTACCAGCGGGGACAGTGCGATCCCCGCAACGCTCAGCGCAACACGAAGCCCACGCACCGAGCCGATCCAACCGATCACCGGGCCCACGGCTGTCTGCCCGATCGCATCGGCCTGGCTGACGGTGGAGAGCACCGTTGCCCGAACCTGCGGATCGACGGAACGGACGAGCCAGCTGTTGCGCAGAGGAGCTGCGATCCCCTTGCAGAGAGATCCCACCAGGTGGCAGACCACAGCCAGGAAGAACTGGCCGCTCCAGGCGAACCCCAGGACTCCCGCAACCTGGGCTAAGGTGCAGAAGACCAGGACGAGCGCAACGGAACGTTCGTGCGACTGGTCCAGCCGCCGCTGCACCGTCTCCGTAACGGCGATCGAGAGCAGGGATGACAGGCCGGCGATGATGCCGAACCACGTGGTCGACTGGAGGTTCAGCAGTACAGGGAAGGGGATGTTCTCCAACAGGTGCGCTTCCCACAGGCGATCGTATCCCTCACCGGACATGCCTACGAAGAGCGCGATGAGCACGAAGGTGACCAGGAACGGGCTCCGGCGGATGGTGCGCAGCCCGTCGCGTGCGGTGTCCAGGGTTGCCTGCCACGAGTTCCGCCCTGTTCGAGCCGCGGGGACAAACGACGTCTCACGCATGGCGATGATCAGGAAGATTCCGGCGGCAAAGATGATCAGGGCACCGGTAAGGATGGGTGCCTGCAGGCCCCAGCGCGCAAGCACTGCGCTAGCTGCAATGCCGAGGAGAGATGCGCCCTGTTCCACCTGGCTCCCCCGAAGGTACACGCTGCCCACCGTCTCCTCGCCGATCTCGCCGGCCAGCCAGGCCTCCATCGCACCGCTGGTGAGCGTGTGTCCGATACCGCGGATCACCTCACCGATGAAGATG
Source organism: Symbiobacterium terraclitae (assembly GCF_017874315.1). Taxonomy (NCBI): domain Bacteria; kingdom Bacillati; phylum Bacillota; class Clostridia; order Eubacteriales; family Symbiobacteriaceae; genus Symbiobacterium; species Symbiobacterium terraclitae. The sequence continues at coordinate 113,470 of NZ_JAGGLG010000006.1, forward strand.
GCGGCCAGAGCAGGAAGGGCCCCCTCGATCGCCAGGCCGGTGCCGAGGAGGAGGGTGCCGATAATCACGGAAAGGCGCCGGCTGTAGACGTCTGCTACCACACCGGTGGGTACTTCACAGATGAACACGGTGCTTTCGAGCACCGTCCCAACCAACACTAACTGAAATGGGGTTAATCCTGCTTCGTTGATGTAGTAGACCGGTAGAAGGGTGAAGATCGTGGCAAACCCGAAGGCGAGGAACCCTGTCCAGAGATAGTAGACGGTCTGTGGCTTCAGTCTAAGCGTCGGGGGGTAAATAAGAAACCCTCCTATCCGCCAGGTGCTGTTTCTGCCCCTGGCCAGGCACATGCTGCGTCGTACCGCCCGGGGCCAGCGGGCAGGTGCGCACGCGTCGGGGCCGCCCGTAACCCAGGCGCTCGCTCATCGTTGTTCCCTGTAGCGAGGGGGGAACCGACAGTGCGCATCTCGGAGATCGACCTGGAGGCGCTGAGCAACCGCCAACTCGGCCGCCTCGTCCTGGGATACCAGCCCTACTGCGGTGAGGCTGGCGACGTCATCTTCGTGTTCGGCGGGCGGACTCTGGACCGCGTACAGCAGGCTGCAGGGCTCTACCAAGCCGGGAAGGCGCCGCTGCTACTCCTCTCCGGCGGAACGAAGTTCGGCCGGCGGGACCAGGCGGAGGCCATCGCAATGCAGGAGGAGGCGCTGCGTCTCGGCGTCCCGCCGGAGGCGATCCTGATCGAGACCGAATCCAACCACACCGTCGAAAACGTGCTCTGCTCGCTGGTGGTACTGCACCGCCGCGTGGGTCTCCACCGCATCCGCCGGCTGATCGCCGTCACCCGGCCCTGGCACGTCCGCCGGTCGCTGCTGGCGCTGCGGACCTACCTGCCGCGCTGGATCGAGGCGGTCTCATGCCCGGTGGACCTCCCCGGTTTCGACCCAGATCGCTGGTGGGACCACCCCGAGGCCGCCTGGCGGGTCCCGCGGGAGGCGCGGAAACTGGTGGCCTACGCGCGGGAAGGGTTCGTGGCCGACGAGGAGGTCGCGCTCTGACCCGTGACTATTCCGGTAGCCCCAGCTCCCGGGCACGCTCCGGGCTGATCTCCCACTCGTGCCGGCATACCCGGCATTTTGCGTGGTACCGCGTCGCACCGGTACCGGCGCCTTCACCGGACTGGCTGCGCCTGCCGAAGAGCGCACGGGCGAGGAAGCCGCCGGCGCTGCCCCGTCCGCCGGAGCGCACGGCGATCTCCACATCCGGCTCGAAGCACCGCGGGCACCGCTCCTCGGGCCTGTTCGCCATGGAAACTCCCCCTGATGCAAGACCGCAGCCCGGCCGGGCTGCGGTCAGCTGCGTCTTCCCTTACTACCCCCGAGCGTGGCGGCTGTAGCCGGTGAGCTGCTGGCCCGAGGCCTTGATCTCGGCGACCTTCTGCTCCACCAGCTCCACCAGCGACTCCACCATCTCTTCCTCGGTGGTCTTGCGCACCTGCTCGCCGCCCACGTAGAGCATGCCCACGCCGCGGCCGCCGAAGAGCGCCACGTCGGCCTCGGCCGCCTCGCCGGGGCCGTTGACCACGCAGCCCATCACGGCCACGTTCAGGGGCACGTCGATGTGCTGCAGGCGCCGCTCCACCTCGTTGGCCACCCGCACCAGGTCGATCTGGACCCGGCCGCAGGAGGGGCACGAGATGATGTTAATGCCCCGGGTGCGCAGGCCCAGCGCCTTCAGGATCTCGTAGCCCACCCGCACCTCCTCGGTGCAGTCGGTGGAGAGCGAGACCCGGACCGTGTCGCCGATGCCCTCGGCCAGGATGGTGCCGATGCCCACCGCGGACTTGATCGTACCGGCAAACGGCGTGCCCGCCTCGGTGACGCCCACGTGCAGCGGGTAGTCGACCTTCTCGGCCAGCTTGCGGTAGGCCTCGATCATCATGTCGACCCGCGAGGCCTTGATGGAGATGACGATGTCCGTGAAGTTCAGCTCCTCCAGGATGGCCACGTGCTTCAGCGCCGACTCCACCATGCCGTCGGGCGTGGGGTAGCCGTACTTCTCCAGGAACTCGTCCTCCAGCGACCCGGCGTTGACGCCGATGCGGATCGGCACGCCCCGGTCCTTGCAGGCCCGGACGACCTCCTCCACCTTCCAGCGGGCGCCGATGTTGCCAGGGTTGATGCGCAGCTTGTCGATGCCGGCCTCCAGCACCTTCAGCGCGATCCGGTAGTCGAAGTGCACGTCCGCCACCAGCGGGATCCTGCACCCCTGGCGGATCTCCTTGAAGCATTCCGCCGCCTCCATCGTGGGGGCGGCCACGCGGACGATGTCGCAGCCCGCCTCCTCCAGGGCGCGGATCTGCGCCAGCACCTCGGGCACGTTGCGCGTGTCGCACTTGGTCATGGACTGCACGGAGATGGGGGCACCCCCGCCGATCTGCAGGTTCCCCACCCGTACGGCCCTCGTCATCCTCCGCTCCGTCATCGCCCGTCACTGCTCCCTCTTTGGTACCTCTCGCTCGTAAGACTGCCGCCGGCCTGCAGCCGTTCCACAACCGTACGGACTCAGCTCCCAAGAATTGCGGCCCGCAGGTCGCCGTAGGTCACGACCAGCGTGAGCCCCACCAGCAGCAGGAGCCCGAAGAAGTGCGCCATGCCGACGAACTCCGGGTCCAGCCTGCGGCCCCGGACCGCCTCCACTGCCATGAACAGCAGATGCGCGCCGTCCAGCGCCGGGATCGGCAGCAGGTTGAACAGCCCCAGGTTGATGGAGAGGGCCGCGGTCAGCGCCAGCAGGTTGGTCACGCCGGCTGAGGCTTCCGTGGCGATCGCACGCGTCATGCCCACCGGGCCGTACAGCTCCACCGGCTGCCGCCCGGTCACGGTGTCGACCAGCCAGCCGATCCAGGTCCCGGCATACCGGCAGGTCATCGCGGGGCCCCAGGCCAGGGCTCTCCACACGGAAGGGGTCGCCTGCCGAATCCCGAGGACGTACTCCCCCTCCACCTGCACCGGGGTCAGCACCGCGCTGAACTGCCTGCCGTCCCGCGCCAGCCGGACTTCCAGCGGTGCGCCGCCCGAGCCGGCCACGCGAAGCCGGACCTCCGACCAGGCGCCGACCGGCTCGCCATCGATTTCCAGTACCAGGTCACCCGGCTGCAGCCCGGCGACGGCAACGGGACAGGGCTGCCCCCCGCACTCCGCGAGGGTCTGGCCGATGACCGGCGCCTCCGCCCACCTGGCGTAAGCGAAAGCGGAGAGCAGCAGGGAGGCCAGCAGGAAGTTCATGAGGGGGCCGGCCAGGATGGTCAGCGCCCGGGCGTAGACCGGCTTGTTGCTGAAGCCTGCCGGATCCTCGGGCTCGTCGGGATCCATGCCCGCCATGCGGACGAAGCCGCCCAGCGGAACCGCCCGCAGACTGTAGCGCGTCCCGCCCTTGGCGAAGCGGAGCACGCTGGGGCCGAAGCCCAGGGCGAACTCGTGCACGCGGATGCCGAAGAACTTGGCCGCGGCGAAGTGGCCGAGTTCGTGGACGAAGATCATGAGCCCGAAGACCGGGACCGCCCACAACCAGTGCGCCAGGGTCATGCGCTCACCACCTGTCTCCGCACAGCCGGGGCCCGCCACCCGGCGCCGTCCGCAGACGGCGTGGCGGTCACCGCCCCAGAATCGCAGACCGGAGGTCGCCGTAGGTGACCACCAGGATCAGCCCCATCAGCAGCAGGAAGCCGAAGAAGTGCACCATGTTGACCCGCTCGGGGTCCAGCTTACGGCCGCGGATCGCCTCCACCGCCATGAAGAGCAGGTGCGAGCCGTCCAGCGCCGGGATCGGCAGCAGGTTGAAGAGGCCGAGGTTGATCGAGAGGAAGGCCGTCAGCCAGAGCAGGTTGGTCACCCCGGCCGATGCCTGGGTCGCGATCTCCCGGGTGATGCCCACCGGCCCCGACAGCTCCATCGGCGCCCGACCGACCACGACGTCGATCAGCGAGACTACCCAGGCCTTCGAGTACCCGTAGGTGATCGACGGGCCCTGGGCCAGCGCCTTCCAGAAGGAGCCGCGCCGGAACGCCTGCCGGATCCCGATGAGGTAGTCGTCTCCCACCTGCACCGGGGTCAGCACAAGGTTGAGCTGCTGCCCGCCGCGCTCCACCCGGATCTCCACGGGCTGGCCGCCGGTCTCGGCCACATAGGTCGGAATGTCCCGCCAGGTCCCCACCGGCTTGCCGCCGATCGCCAGCACCCGGTCGCCGGGCTGCAGGCCGCCGACCTTCGCCGGGCACGGCTGCCCCTCGCAGTCCGTGACGATCTGGCCGATGATCGGCTCCTGCAGGGGCTCGCCCTGCACCCAGACGAAGACCGAGAGCAGGATGGAGGCCAGCAGGAAGTTCATGAAGGGGCCGGCAAAGATCGTCAGCGCCCGCGCGTGGATCGGCTTGCTGTTGAACCCGGCCGGGTCGTCCTGCTCGGACGCGTCCATGCCGGCCATGCGCACGAATCCCCCCAACGGGATCGCGCGCAGGCTGTACCGGGTCTCGCCCCGGTCGAAGCCCAGGACGCTCGGGCCGAAGCCCAGCGCAAACTCGTGCACGCGGATGCCGAAGAACTTGGCCACGGCGAAGTGGCCAAGCTCGTGCATGAAGATCATCAACCCGAAGACCGGGATTGCCCACAGCCAGTCGATCAGGGTCACGCACTCACCACCTGTTGCCGCGCCACCGCCCGGGCCCACCGGTCCGCGGCGAAAATCGCCTCCAGATCGGGCTGGTGGACCACCTCATGGCGCCCCATCACCCCGGAAACCAACTTGAAGATCCCCGTAAACGGAATCTCGCCGGCGAGGAACCGCTCCACCGCGACCTCGTTGGCAGCGTTGAGCACCGCCGGCATCGTCCCCCCCATTGTAATGGCCTGTCGCGCGTAGTTCAAGGAAGGGAAGGTCTCCACGTCCGGGCGCTCGAAGGTCAGGCTGCCCAGGGCCGCCAGATCCAGCGGCTCGGTGACGCCCTCGCACCGCTCCGGGTAGCAGAGGGCGTACTGGATGGGCAGCCGCATGTCCGTCGGACCCAGCTGGGCGATGATGCTGCCGTCGCAGAACTCCACCGCCGAGTGCAGGATCGACTGGGGATGGACCACCACCTCGATGTGCGCCATGTCCACACCGAAGAGCCAGTAGGCCTCGATCATCTCCAGCGCCTTGTTCATCAGCGTGGCGCTGTCGATGGTGACCTTGGCCCCCATGTTCCAGCGCGGGTGGCGCAGGGCAGCCTCACGCGTCACGCCCGAGAGGTCCTTCCAGCCCCGGAACGGACCGCCGGAGGCTGTGAGCAGGATCCGCCGCACCCGGGAGGGGTCCGCGCCGCCAAGGGACTGGAAGATGGCGGAGTGCTCCGAGTCCACCGGGATGATCCGCACCCCGCGGGCCCGCGCCGCGGCCATCACCAGCTCACCGGCGGCCACCAGCGTCTCCTTGTTGGCCAGCGCGATGTCCTTGCCGGCCTGGATGGCCGCCAGGGTCGGGCGCACGCCGAGGGCACCCACCACGGAGGTGAGCACCAGCTCGCTCTCGGGGTGTGTCGCCACCCGCTCCAGCCCGCCGTCGCCCCAGGCGATCTCCGGACGGTACTCGGGCGCCAGGGCCTGCAGCCGCCGGCGCAGCTCGCCGGCCAGCTCCTCGGTGGCCACCGCGAGCAGCTTCGGGCGGTGGCGACAGGCCTGATCCGCCAACAGGTCCACCTGCCTCCCGGCCGCCAGGGCCACCACCCGGAAGCGGTCCGGGAGGTGGGCGATCACGTCGAGCGCCTGGGTGCCGATGGAGCCGGTGGACCCGAGGATGGCGATGGCTTTCTTCATGAAACCAGTACTCCTTCGCTTGCAGGTATCAACGCTTGCGGCTTTCGTCGGGGAAGATCGGCAGCAGCCCCGAGGTGATCATCGCCTTCAGCAGGATCGTGATCAGCGGCCCGAAGAGCACGCCGAGGGCGCCGAAGAACTTGATGCCCAGGTAGATGGCCAGCAGCACCGCCAGCGGGTGCAGGCCCACCCGGTCGCCCACCACCTTCGACTCCAGCATCTGCCTGCTGGCGCTGACGATGGCGTAGACGATCAGCAGCTTCACGGCCAGCCAGAGGTTGCCGGTGAAGGCGGAGTAGAGCGCCCAGGGCACGAAGACGGCGCCGGGGCCGATGATCGGCAGGACGTCCGCCAGGCCGATGAGCAGTCCGCCCAGCACCACGTATCGCGCGCCGATGATGGCGAGGCCGATCATCGAGACCACGGCCGTGATCGTGATCAGCAGCGCCTGTGCCTTCGCCCAACCGATGGCGTTGTTCCAGACCTCGGTCTTCACCTGCCGGATCTGGTCGCGCCAGCCGACGGGGAAGAGCGAGAGCAGGAACGCGCCGATCTGGGAGCGGTCCCGGGCCATGAAGAACGTAGCCACCAGCGTGATGACCACGTTAATCAGGAAGCCGGGGACGCTGGTCACGATGCCCAGCTTGCCGGCCAGGCCCTCCAGATAAGTACCCAGGTGGGACTGGAGCTTGGCGAGATTGACGTTGATCTGCTGCTGCACCGTCTCCGGCAGGTTGCCGACCAGCTCCTCCAGCTTGGCGAGCAGCTGCCCCGAGAGGTCGAGGCCCGCCGTGTAGAGGTACGGGAGGTTGCTGATCAGCGTGCGGATCTCGCCCACCAGGTAGGCGATGCCCACGGTGAGCAGCCCGCCCAGGGCGCCCACCACGATCAGCAGGACCAGGGCCACCGCCAGCGACCGGGGCAGGCGGGCCCGGCGCACGAGCCAGCGGACCGGGGGCTCCATCAGTTCGGCGACCAGCAGGGCCAGCACGAACGGGAACACCACGGGCAGCCCGTAGGTCAGGAGCGCCCAGGAGATGAGCAGGAAACCAGTGAGGCCGAGCACCGAAAAGAGCCAGGTCCGGTCCAACCGCTCCACCTCCGGCACCAGCGAAGGCTCACGAGAGCCCGAATATCAGTGTCGCTATATAGTAGACGAACGGCAGGACAAACAGGCTACTGTCAAACCGGTCCAGCACGCCCCCGTGTCCCGGAAGCAGCCTGCCCGAGTCCTTCACGCCCGCGGCACGCTTCAGCGCCGACTCCGTCAGGTCGCCCAGCGTCGCCACCAGGGCGATGGCGACCCCGAGGAGCGCCCCGTGCCAGTGGAGAACGCCAACGGTCGGCGCGAGGAGCAGGCCCACCGCCGCCGCGCCGGCCACGCCGCCCAGCAGCCCTTCCACGGACTTCTGCGGCGATATCTTCGGCGCCAGCTTGTGCCGGCCCAGCGAGATCCCCACAAAGTAGGCCATGGTGTCGGCGCCCCAGGTGCAGAGGAAGGCGAGGCCCACCCACGCCAGGCCCACATCCCAGCCGCTCCCGCCGCCGAGCCTGCGCAGCAGCAGGAGGTGGCTGAAGAGCCCCACGTAGAGCACGCCGGCCAGGGTCATCAGCGCGTCGACGACGGAAAACGACTCCGGCCGGAAGAGCGACCGGGAGAGGATCACCATGGCGGAGAGGGCGAGGACCGCCCCCAGGTAGAGGCCGTCGGGCGGCATCAGCCCCGCCGTGAGCAGGAGGGCGAGCACGGCTGCGCCGCCCAGGGGCAGCGAGGGGTTGAAGCCCATGGCCCGCCCCAGGCGCGAATACTCGTAGAAGGCAACAAGGCCCATCCCCGTGACCAGCGCGAGGAGGGGCCACCGCCCGAGAAAAAGCAGGCCCAGGAACACCGGTATACCCACCAGGCCCGTCAGAATGCGAACGAGCACAGCGTCACCTGCTTTACTAGAGCTGCGGCTGGCCGGGGGCCGCCCCTGTTCAGACGGCGCCGAAGCGGCGCTCGCGGCGGGCGAACTCCCGCAGAGCCTGTTCCAGGTGCTCCCGCGTGAAGTCGGGCCAGTACACGTCCGTCACCCAGATCTCGGCATACGCCGCCTGCCACAGCAGGAAGTTCGATAGGCGCATCTCACCGGCCGTCCGGATCACCAGGTCGGGGTCCGGAAGCCCGGCCGTGTACAGGTGGCTGGCCACCGCGGCCGCGTCGATGCGGTCGGGGTCCAGCCGGCCGGCCTGAACCTCGGCAGCAAGGCTGCGGAAGGCATCCACCAGCTCCGCCTGGCCGCCGTAGTTCACGGCCAGGTTCAGGATGAGCCGGTCGTTGCCCCGCGTCAGGTTCACCGCCCGCTCGATCTCCCGCTGCTGCGCCGGAGGCAGCTCGTGGATACGGCCGATCGCGTTGATGCGCACGCCGTTCTTGTGCAGGGTCGTGGCCTCCAGCCTGCAGTACTCCAGCAGCAGGCTCATGAGGGTATCGACCTCGTCCTTGGGCCGCTTCCAGTTTTCCGTGGAGAACGCGTAGCAGGTAAGGACCTTGATGCCCAGTTCGGGGGCTGCCTTCACCACGCCGCGCAGGGCCTCGACCCCGGCGCGGTGTCCGGCGGTGCGGGGAAGGCCGCGCTGCACCGCCCACCGTCCGTTGCCGTCCATGATGATGGCAACGTGGCGGGGCCCCTCCGCCTTCGGCTCCGGCCCCGGCCCCACACCGGGGGAGGCCTCCCGCTCCCGCCGAACCATTCTGCGCAAGTCGTCTAGCACGCCTCTCCACAACCTCCCTGCCCCGGCGCCTGCTCCCGGCGCGCATACTCCCGGTGCGCCAGCACGAGGGTCAGGCCCTCGGGCGTCTCGCGCTGGGCGACGACCCTCAGTTCCCCGACCCCCACAGGGCGGCTGGGAGGAGCGGTAACCTTCCAGGTATAGGCAAGGCCGCGGTCGATCAGGATCGGCTCCGCCTCAGCCCAGGGGAGTCCGACAAGATCCCACCGCCATGAACCGCCATGCACAGGTCAGACCTCCATGATCTCCTTCTCTTTGGCGGCCATGATCTGCTCGCTCTCCTTGATGTACTTGTCCGTCAGCTTCTGCACCTCGTCCTGTGCGCGCTTGGACTCATCCTCGGAGATCGTCTTGTCCTTCTCCATCTTCTTGATCTGGTCGTTCGCGTCGCGCCGGATGTTGCGGATGGCCACCCGCTGCTCCTCGGTGCGCTTGTGGACGACCTTGACCATCTCCTTGCGCCGCTCCTCGGTCATCGGCGGGATGGAGAGGCGGATCACCGTGCCGTCGTTATTGGGGTTGAGCCCCAGATCCGAGGTGTTGATCGCCTTCTCGATCGCCTTGATCAGGGAGCGGTCCCAGGGCTTGATCACCAGCGTGCGGGGGTCGGGCACCTCGATCGTGGCGACGTTGTTCACCGGAACCGGGGAGCCGTATGCGTCAACGCGGACCTTGTCCAGCAATGCCGGCGTGGCCCGCCCGGCCCGCATGCCGGCCAGGTCCTGGCGGAAGACATCAACCGCTTTCTTCATGCGCTCCTCTGCATCCTTGATGATCTCCTTGGTCACCGGTTATACCCCCCTGACATAGGTTTGACCCACGTCCTCGCCGAGGACGACCTTGACGACGTAGTCGGGCCCCATCATGTCAAAGACGACGATCGGGATCTGGTTGTCCATGCACAGCGCGGTGGCCGTGGCGTCCATCACCTGGAGGTTCTTGGCCAGGACCTCCTGATACGTTACTTCGCCGTACTTCACCGCATGCCTGTTGACCCGCGGGTCGGAGTCGTACACGCCCTCGACGCCCTGCTTGCCCATGAGAATGGCCTCGGCCTCGATCTCGGCGGCCCGGAGTGCGGCGGTGGTGTCGGTGGTGAAGTACGGGTTGCCCGTGCCGGCGGCGAAGATGACCACCCGCCCCTTCTCCAGGTGCCGGATGGCGCGGCGGCGGATGAAGGGTTCGGCCACCTGGCGCATCTCCACGGCAGACATCACCCGGGTGTCCACGTCCTGCTTCTCGATGGCGTCCTGCAGCGCCAGGGCGTTCATCACCGTGGCCAGCATCCCCATGTAGTCTGCCGAGGCGCGGTCCATGCCCATCTGCTGGCCCAGGCGGCCGCGCCAGAAGTTGCCGGCGCCCACGACGATGGCGATCTGCACCCCCATGGCGTGGACCGCCTTGATCTGGCGGGCGATGGTGGTGAGCACCTGCGGATCCAGGCCGAAACCGTTCTGCCCGGCCAGCGCCTCACCGCTGAGCTTCAGCACGACCCTGCGGTACTTCGGTGTCTGCATGCTCAGGCCTCCAGTTCCCCGTCGGCCGCACACGGCCGATGTTCAATCGTTTCTACGTCTTCCAAAGCGTTTCCTCCAGCAAATACCGCGATTCCCGGAAGCGGCCGATTCGGCCATGAGGGCGGGAGGTGCAAACGCCTCCCGCCCCCCGACATGCTCTTACTTCAGACCGGCCTGACGCATGACCTCGTCCTGGAAGTCGTCCTGCTTCTTCTCGATGCCCTCGCCCTTCTCGTAGCGGACGAACTGCTTGACGGTGATCTCGCCGCCTGCGGTGGCGGCGACCTCCTTCACCAGGGCGCCGACGGTCTTGCTGGAGTCCTTCACCCACTCCTGCTCGAGCAGGCAGACCTCCTTGTAGTACTTCTGGATCCGGCCCGCCACCATCTTCTCGGCGATCTCAGGCTTCTTGCCCTCGTTGACGGCCTGGGCCTTCAGGATCTCCTTCTCGTGCTCGATCTCGGCGGCCGGCACGTCGGCCGGCGCCACGTAGCGGGCCTTCATCGAGGCGATCTGCAGCGCCAGCTCGTGGCAGAGGTTCTTCACCTCGGGATGGTCCGCCACGGCCTTGCTCGCGGTCGCCAGCTCGATCAGCACGCCGACCCGGCCATCGCCGTGGATGTAGGCGTGAACGCGGCCCGCCTCCGGGGCCTCGTACCGGGCGAAGCGGCGCACCTGGATGTTCTCGCCGATGCGGGCGACGGCCTCCTTGACGGTGTCGCCCAGGGCCTCCTGCAGCGCCTCCATGTTCGCCGGCTTGGTCTTCAGCACCAGCTGGGCCACGTGGTTGCACAGGTCGATGAACTGCTCGCCCTTGGCCACGAAGTCGGTCTCGCAGTTGACCTCGACCAGCACGCCGTGCCGGTCGCCCTCCTCCACGATCGCGTAGACGCGGCCGTCAGCAGCGACACGGCCGGCCTTCTTGACAGCGGTGGCCAGCCCCTTCTCCCGCAGGTAGTCAATCGCCTTGTCGAAGTCGCCGTCGGTGGCGATCAGCGCCTTCTTGCAGTCCATCATGCCGGCTCCGGTGCGGGCCCGCAGGTCAGCGACCATTTTTGCGGTAATCTCGGCCATGTGCAAACTACCCCCTGTTGGTTAGGATTCCACCTTCCGGGACATTGGATACCAGTTTTTGGTCCGCACGGTCATAACGGACCGGGGGACGCGGCGTGCCGTCCACTCTCCCCCGGCATGCCCCCCGCCTGGCGCAGGGGATCCGTATTCCTATAGAAAGGCGGGGCGACCAAGGCGTCAATCCCGTCTCGTGGGATAGGCTTCCTCGAGTCCGCCCCGCTCATGCTCAACTGCAGCTACTCCGCCTCCACGTCCACGCCGGCCTCGAACTCCTCGGCCGGCTCGGCGTCCGCAGCCGCCTCCTCAACCTCGTCGACCGTGGCGGAAGCGTCCACACCCTGGCGGCCCTCGATGACGGCGTCGGCAATCTTGCTGGTGAGCAGCTTGACCGCACGGATGGCGTCATCGTTGCCCGGGATGATATGGTCGATCTCGTCAGGGTCACAATTGGTGTCGACGATCGCGACGATCGGGATCCGCAGCTTCCGCAGCTCGGCCACCGCGATGCGCTCCTTGCGGGGGTCGATCACGAAGGCCATGTCGGGCAGGCTCTTCATGCCCTTGATGCCACCGAGGTACTTCTCGAGCTTCTCCCGCTCGTGCTGCAGCTGGGCCTGCTCCTTCTTGGTCAGCTTGGTCCAGTACTCGGTGCCCTCGATCTCCTCGAGCTCGATCAGGCGGTTGATGCGCTTCTTGATGGTCTCGAAGTTGGTCAGCATGCCGCCCAGCCAGCGCTGGTTGACGTAGAACATGCCGCAGCGCTCGGCCTCTTCCCGCACCGCATCCTGCGCCTGCTTCTTGGTGCCGATGAAGAGGATCTTCCCGCCGTCGGCGGCCATCTGCCGCACCGCGTTGTAAGCGGCGTCGACCATGCGGACGGTCTTCTGCAGATCGATGATGTAGATGCCGTTCCGCTCGGTGAAGATGTACTCCTTCATCTTCGGGTTCCACCGGCGGGTCTGGTGACCGAAGTGGACACCCGCCTCGAGGAGCTGCTTCATGGAAATCACAGACACGGGTAACATTCACCTCCGCTGATTTTGGAGCCTCCGCCCGCCTCATCCCGCACCGGAACTGCCCTGAGGCAGCATCGCCGCTGTGGTCGACGGACGTGTGTAGTCACACACCAACCGATATCTTAGCATAATCAGGGGACAGTGGCAAAGGGTTTTCGCAGCTAGAGTCCAAACCACGTCCGGATCTGTTCCGGTGTCGCCCCCTGCGCGACCATCGCCGACAGGTTACGGAGAAGCAGAACCGTGTCCGGCGCGTAGCGCGCCTCGCCGCCCGGGCCGGGTGCGGTCAGGCAGCGCATCTGGGCCGCGAACCGCTCGCTGAACCAGCGCAGTTCGGCGGCGCTGATTCCGGCCTGGACCAGCAGTTCGCGCTCTGTCAGCCAGTCTGTCACGCCCGCTCCTCCCTCTGCCGCGCATGTTCACACCCTTACATACGAAACGCCCCGGCGCCTGGTTCACGCCGGGGCGAACCCGCGAGTAACCGTCACCGGGCACGGATGCGCACGGGAACCGGTACGCCGGGCGCCACCCGCACCTCGAGCCGCTGCCCTTCCAGCACCTCCGCCACCCGCTCCTCTGCCAGGGCCGCCGCGCGCTCGGCGATGCGCTCGGCCAGCGCGTCCATGTCCACCACACCCGCGACCGCGTCCACCCCGGCCCGCACCGCCTGGTCGAGGGCCTGCTCCACCTGCACCTCGGCCACCTCGGGCAGGTCGAACGTCATCCCGCCCAGCTCCACCCGCAGTTCGCTCAGGCGCCGTCGGGCCTCCGCGCTCACCTGCGCCGGCACCTCGGCGCGCACAGCCTCCAGGGCGGCGGGCAGCTCCCGGCGAACGGCCGACCGGACCTCGGCCGCCACCCGCGCCGAGAGGGCGCCCGTCTCCACCGTCACCACCAGCCCAGCCTGCATCAGGTAACCCAGGGCGAGCGCCAGTACCGCGGCCGCGGCCCCGACCCCGGCCACCACGCCCCGCAGAACCCACGCCGAACGCTCTCCTGTCAGCATGTCCCCGCTCATCCCGCACACTCCCCCGCCCGGGGCGCCATCCGCGACGCGACCCCGGCTACCACGAGGGTATGCCGGGGTTGATATGTACATGCCGTCAGACCTTCACGTCGAGGCGGCCCGTGCCGGCCGGCTGCTCCTGCCGGGGCGCCGGCGCCTGACGCTGCCGGCGCTCGCCGCCGGAGCGCGGCCCTGCCTGGGCGCCGCCCCGCTGCTGGGCGTCGGGGTTGATCGTCGGCTTCTCGGCCTCCGTGCGGCGCCGCACCTGCTTCTGGCTCCGCTCTCCCTCCTGCACGACCTGCGTCCCCAGCACCTGCTGGAACGCGTGCGGGTACTGCTCGTTCTGCTGCACGGCACGCCCTGCCTCCGTGAGGCGCGGCAGCATCGTGAGCGAGTCGATCGGTCGCACCGACATCGTCAGACACCTCCCACCGGTGACCTCCGCGTCGACATGTCACCTCGGCGCTAGTAGGCCGGCACGAGCACCACCGAGCCGTCCTCGCCGATCACGAAACAACTGTTGGTCGACTCATCCACAACGGTGTGACGTTCTGCGCCAATCGTGACCCGCACCCCGGGGTAGACCGCGGTGATTGCCTTCACGCACGCCCCCGGGACGGGCGTGAACTGCGCCTGCAGGGCCGCAGCCCGGGCGGCCAGCTGCTCGCGCTCGGCGGCGGTCAGCCGCTTGCTCTTCTCGATAAACTGCGAAGACGGGCGGGGCCTGTTCCGGTCACCGGCGGGCTGTTCAGGGTAGGCTGTGCCGCGGCCGGCGTAGCCGAACCGCTCCTCCACCTGGGCGAGCCGCTCGCGGATCTGCTCCAGCTCCGCCCGCACTGCGGGCGGCACGCCGACCTGCAGCTCGGTTGCCGTCCCGCTCGGGGAGCCGATGATCTGCGCGCTGATCTCGCGCAGCGCCCGGATCCGGCCGCCCACGATGGAGCTCCGGCCGCTGGTCACGATCACCTGCTCGCCCGAGACGCGCGAGCCCAGGATGCTGTCGGCCACCACCACGTCGGCGCCGGCCTCCACCTCGGCCGACTCGATGAACCGGCAGCGCACCTTGCCGCCGACCTTGATCTGGCTGCGGCCGCCGCCGACGATGCCGTAGCGCACCAGCAGGTCGCCGCCGGCCTCCACGCTGCCGCCCATGATCCCGCCGTGGACCTCGACGTTCTGGCCCGCCTTCACGGTGAACCCCTGCGTCACGTCCCCGCGCACGATCACGGTGCCGACGAAGTCGATATTGCCGGTGGCGTAGCCCACGTCGCCCGGCACGACATACACCGGCGAGACCGTCACCTCCCCGCCGGCGGAGATGGAGGCGTGGCCCTCCACCTGGGCGATCACGGCCTGCTTGTCGGGCGAGAGCCGGGTCCCCTGCCCCGCCAGCAACCGGACATCCCGGCCGGGGCGCGGCTTGATGGTGCGCCCGAACACGTCACAGCCGGGCTCGCCCTCGGTCGGCGGCTGCCGTCGGGCCAGCTCCGTGTCCTTCGCGACGTTGCGCACCATGTTCAGGTTGAAGAAGTCGGCCCGGCCGTCCTCGGTGAGGCGCGGGTAGCCCGAGGGCGTCTGCAGCAGCGGGTGGTGGATGATTGCGCCGTCCTGGCCGTCGACCGGCCGCCGGCCCTCGGCCACCACCACGCCCGCGCGGACCTGCGGATGCCCCTTCTCGGCCATCTCCACCAGGCGCGCGATCGCCTCGTGGTCAATGCCGTAGGTTACCCGGTGCGCGGCCAGCGCCGCCAGCACGTGCTCCACCGTGACCGGCTGGCCGCCCGGTTCGGGCGGTATGATGCGCGCCTCCACGGTCATGTTGTCCGGGGCGATCGTGAGCTGAACCTCACCATCGCGCGGCGCGTTCTGGTCGGTTCCTTGCGTCACGCCCCAGTCACTCACTGAGCACCCCTCCCCGACAGACTCACACCAGACCCTTCTTGCGACGACGGCGTTGCTCCGCGAAGATGTACTTCACGATCTGCTCCCGGTCCCGCTCCTCGATGGCGCTGAAGCGCACCCCGAGCCGCACCGGCCCCTCCGAGTCCGTCGCTCGGCGGACGACCTCGGCCTCGGCGGGGATCAGCTGCTTGGGCAGGTGGATCACCAGGTCGAGGCGCGTACCCACGGGGAACTCCTCTTCCGTCACGATCTGCGCGCCGCCGCCGCTCAGATCGATCAGGCGCCCCGGCTTGAGCTGCACCTTGCCGCCCTCCTCCCGGTGCGTACCGCTCAGGACGTACTCGATGGGCAGGCTGACGTCCAGCCGCACGAAGTCGCGCAGCTGCAGACTGCGAATGGCGCTGGGCTCGGGCCGGGTGAGGATCAACCCGGGAGTGGCGTCGTTGGCCCGCTGCACGACCGTGGCCTCGAAGCCGATCCGGTCGCCGCCCTCCAGGTACTCGACGACCACCTCGTCGCCCGGCATCAGCGGAACCAGGGCGGAGCCGAACATCGGGTGCGCCACCCGGATCGTCGACGCATCCACCGCCTCCATGTACGTCGAGTAGCGGCCCTTCCAGGGGCCCTGCGGGATGAAGATCGTCACTCGCTGGTTGATCGTGGGCAATCGCACGGGCCATATCCTCCTTGGTCTGCGTGTGGCCGCTAGCCCCCGGGTGCATGCAGGTGGCAGAGGGGCTTCCGGGAAGCTAGTCCGCCTGGTCCCGGCCTTCGGTGAGCGGGGTGTGGCAGGCACGCTTGAACTCGACCACTCGGCGGATGACCTCGTCCACCGACTCCTCCACGATCAGCTTGTGCCCTGTGGTCAGCGTAACGACGGTATCCGGGGTCGCCTCGACCGTCTCGATCAGGTCGGCGTTGACGACGAACTCCCCACCCTTCGCCCTGAATCGCCGGAGCTTGATCACGGCGCCTCCCCCTTCTGGTCTTGGCCTCACTGGATAAGCATGGTCAAGGGCAAATGGTCAAAGGCAGACACTAGCTCTAGCGAAAAGTTCGCTCTCCGCCACGCAGTTCCCTTCTGCGCGCGGGCCGGACGAAGGAAAACCCCACGCAGCTTGGCGTGGGGTGAGGTTGTTCGCCTTCTTCAGCGGAGCTTCCGCAGTTCCTCCACCAGGCGGTCGTTCAGCACCTTGATGTGGGTGCCCTTCATGCCGAGCGACCGGGACTCAATAACGCCGGCGGACTCAAACTTGCGCAGGGCGTTGACGATGACGGAGCGGGTGATGCCCACCCGGTCGGCGATCTTGGAGGCGACCAGCAGGCCCTCGTTCCCGTCCAGCTCGTCGAAGATGTGCTGCACGGCCTCCAGCTCGGAGTAGGAGAGCGTGGCCAGCGCGATCTGCACGGCGGCCTTCTTGCGGGCCTCCTCCTCCAGCTCGCCCGCGTGCGCCCGGAGGATCTCCACGCCGGCGACGGTGGCCGCCAGCTCGGCCAGGATCAGGTCCTCGTCACCCAGCGACTCGCCCCTGGCGAGCACGAGGGTGCCGAGCCGCTCGCCGCCGCCGTTGACGGGCACAATGGTCACGAGGCCGCCCCGCATCTGGATCTCGCTGCCCTCGCGGACGATGGTCAGGTTCTCCTGGGATGCGTTGGGCGTCGTCTCGTCCACCTTCATCAGGGCGTTGTTGTACTCCTCGGTGAACGTCGCGTTCTGATAGGACTCGACTTCCCCGCTCGTCAGCCCGAGCCCGAGGATCTTGCCCTTGCGCGATGCAACGTAAACGTCGGCCCCCACCAGATCGGCCAGCACACCGGCCAGTTCGTTGAAGTTGACCTGGGTTCCAGCGCTCTTCTGCAGCAGGCGGTTGATCCGACGGGTCTTCTCCAGCAGTGTCTTCATTGAAAATCTGCCTCCATTTCGGTCTTCCTATGTGATGGCAATTAGGTGCGGCCCTGCCAAACGCTTCCCTTCCTGACAGCCGCCCCGGCTGTCTCCATGTGTTCTAGGTCATGCGCCGACTACTCTGTCTCAAAGCTAATGATGCCCCAACTCTCTGCTAAATCAATCGCCTCCGCTGCCAGGAATGCAAAAAAGGGGTGTATGTGGGTCGCCGCCGTGAAGGTCGCGGGAACCATCACGTGCCAGAACGGCCTGGGACGCCCAAACTGACCAACACGTCAGGAATCACCGCCCGGCTGAGTCCGCCGCTGGCGCGGGTGCGCCGCCAGGTACTGCTGCCGCAGCCGCTGCGTGGTGACGTGCGTGTAGACCTGAGTCGTGGAAAGGCTGGCATGTCCCAGCATCTCCTGCAGGGCGCGGAGGTCCGCACCGCGGTTCAGCATGTGGGTCGCGAACGAATGGCGCAGCTTGTGCGGGCTGATGTGGCGGTTCAACGCCATCTGTTCGATGTACCGGTCCAGGAGGCGCCGCACCGACCGATCGGAGAGCCGCATGCCCAGCTTGTTGAGGAACAGCGGCTGCCGCGCCTCCGGAAGGGCCTGGTCCTTCGCCGGGGCCCGTGCCCGCAGCTCGGGCCAGGCGCGAGACAGGTAGGCGCCAAGCGCCTGGAGCGCCTCGCTCCCCACCGGTACGGCCCGCTCCTTCCGCCCCTTTCCGTACACCACCACCCATCCGTCGCTGTAATCGATGTCGCCCCTGTTCAGGGCAACCAGCTCGCTCACGCGCAGGCCCGTGGCGTACAGCAGCTCCAGCAGCGCCCGGTCGCGCAGGCCGAGGGGCGTGCTCGTGTCCGGCTGGGAGAGCAGCCCGCCGACCTCCTCCTCGTCCAGGAAGACGGGGAGCCGCCGCTCCAGCTTCGGGGTGTGCACGCCGGCCACGGGATTGGAGGTGACCAGGTCGGACTTCAGCAGGTACTTGAAGAAGGAGCGCAGGCACGACAGCTTGCGCGCGATGGTCCGCCGGCTGAACTCCTGGGACTGGAGGTAGGCGAGGTACGACCGGATCGTCAGGTGCGTCACGGCGCGCAACTCGGGCAGGCCCACGGCAGGGGCTGCGGCATACTCGCCGGTGGCGAAATCGTGCCGGCGAGTGCGCCCGCTGCTGCGCCCCCCCACCACCGGGACGCTGGTGCCGCCGCTGGCCAGCCAGGCGTAGAACTGTTCCAGGTCGAGCCGGTAGCTGCGCAGGGTGTGATCGGATGCCGATTTCTCCACGGACAGGCGGGTGAGAAAGCCAGCGACCTCCGGACCGAGGTGTTCCCCAGCAGGACCGGCCGTCACCTGTGCGCACCTCCCCTGCCCGCCAGCCACTTTGTTACGGGGCTTATCCAATCGGTCTCTATCCTAGCATAGAGTGTGTCCAGAAGGCAAGGCCACAATTCAGAAAATACCTCTACCCGGTGCCAATTTACGCTCTCCGATTTTCGCCACTTAATGGCGGCTTGCTTCTACTTTCACGAGAAATCGACGGGTTTCCATGGTCTTCCACTCAGATGACAGTTTTGTTACAACCTCTCGGCAGGCGAAAAGCGCGCAGGATGAAGTGCTGTCCGGGGTGCGCACACAGAGCTACTCGGCCGCCGCGGGCAACCCGAGAGCCGCCGGAGCCCAGGAGGCCAGGACCTCCAGCGCCCGCTCGGAGATCATCCGCTTGCGCGCCCGGCGGTCCTTGACCGTCGGGCCCTCCAGGGGGGGCATGAGGCCGAAGGCGATGTTCATCGGCTGGAAGTGCTCCGGATCGGCGTGCGTGATGTAGTGCATCAGGGAGCCGATGGCGGTCTCCCGCGGGAAGGCGATCGGCTCCTGGCCCAGCGCCCGCCGCGCCGCGTTGATCCCGGCCACCAGGCCGCCGGCCGCCGACTCCACGTACCCCTCGACGCCCGTCATCTGGCCGGCGAAGAAGAGGCCGGTCCGGGTGCGCGACTCTCCGGTAGGATGGAGCAGCCGCGGCGAGTTCATGAACGTATTCCGATGGATGACGCCAAGCCGCTCGAACTCCGCCTGCTCGAGCCCGGGGATCATGCGGAAGACCCTGATCTGGTCGCCCCACTTCAGGCTGGTCTGGAAGCCCACCAGGTTGTAGAGCGTTCCGGCGGCGTTGTCCTGGCGGAGCTGGACGACGGCCCAGGGGCGCCGCCCCGTGCGCGGGTCGATCAGGCCCACGGGCTTCATCGGTCCGTAGCGCAGGGCGTCGGGCCCCCTGCGGGCGATCTCCTCCACGGGCAGGCAGCCCTCGAAGAAGCAGACCCTCTCGTCCTCGGGGTTGTGGGGCATCGCCTTCTCGGCGGAGAGCAGCGCCTGGTAGAAGGCCTCGTACTCCTCCTTCGTCATCGGGCAGTTGAGGTAGTCGTCGCCCTCGCCCTTGCCGTAGCGGCTCATGCGGAAGACCTTCTCCATGTTCACCGTTTCGATGTTCACGATCGGCGCGGCGGCATCGTAGAAGGAGAGCGCCTTCTCGCCGGTAAAGCGCAGGATGGCCGCGGCCAGCGGCTCCGACGTCAGCGGCCCCGAGGCCACCACCACCACGCCCTCGTCCGGGATCTCCCGCACCTCCTCCCGGACCACGGTGATGTTGGGGTGCTGCTCCAGCGCCGCAGTGACGCCGGCGGCGAACCCGGTGCGGTCCACCGCCAGCGCCCCGCCGGCGGGCACGGCATTGGCCAGCGCCTCCCGCATGACGAGGCTGCCCAGCCGGCGCATCTCCTCCTTGAGCAGGCCCACCGCGTTCTCCAGGCTGGCCCCCCTGAGCGAGTTGGAGCAGACCAGCTCCGCGAACAGGCCGGTCCGGTGCACCGCGGTGCTGACCTTCGGCCGCATCTCATACAGCGTTACCCTGACGCCGCGCGAGGCGGCCTGCCAGGCCGCCTCCGAGCCCGCCAGGCCGGCGCCGACGACGGTGATATGGGGCTGTTTCACTCAGGCATGCACCTCTTCCATGGATTCCACCGGCTCGGCGTAGCCGCAGTCCGGCGTCTTGCAGACGTGGGCGAGTCCCAGCTCCTTGGTGCGCTTCTCCACCATGTAGGGCGCGCCGCACTCGGGGCAGGGACGGTTCACCGGCTTCTCCCACGAGACGAAGTCGCAGTCGGGGTAGTTGGTGCAGCCGTAGAAGCGGCGGCCGCCCTTCTTCGCCTTGCGCTCCACGATGCGGCCGGTGCCGCAGTTCGGGCAGGTCACCCCGGTCTCCTCGAAGATCGGCTTGGTCGTCTTGCACTCGGGGAAGCCGGGACACGCCAGGAACTTCCCGAAGCGCCCGTACTTCACGACCATCATCCGGCCGCACTTCTCGCAGGGCACGTCGGAGACCTCGTCCTCCAGCTCGAACCCGCCCACCTTCTCCTCCGCCTCTTTCAGCGTCGACTCGAAGGGCTCGTAGAACTGGCGGATCAGATCCCTCCAATGAATTGCGCCCTCCGCCACGGCGTCGAGGTCGTTCTCCAGGTGTGCGGTGAACTCCACGTCGATGATCCGGGGGAAGTACTCCTTCAGGATGTCGGTCACCAGTATGCCCAGCTCGGTCGGGTGGAAGCGCTTATCCTGTTTCACCACGTAGCCGCGCGTCTGGATCGTCTGGATGATCGGGGCGTACGTGGAGGGCCGCCCGATGCCCCGCTCCTCCAGGGCCTTGACCAGCATCGCCTCGGAGTACCGGGGCGGCGGCTGGGTGAAGTGCTGCCTGGGCTCCAGGCGGCGCAGCTCCACCCGCTGGCCCTCGGTCAGCTCCGGCAGAAGCCCCTCGGCCTCCTCCCGGTTGGTCTCCTCGTCCTCGCTCTCGATGTAGACCTTCATGAAGCCGGGGAAGCGCAGGGTCTGCCCGGTGGCGCGGAACAGGTGCTCGCCGGCCGCCAGGTCCACCGACACGGTGTCGAGCACCGCAGGCGCCATCTCGCTGGCGACGAAGCGCTCCCAGATCAGCCTGTAGAGCCGGTACTGGTCGGGGGTCAGGTACGGCTTCACCGACTCGGGCGTGCGGTTCACGTCCGTGGGGCGGATGGCCTCATGCGCACCCTGCTCGCCCGCGCGCCTGTCGGCCTCTCTCCGCTTGGCGGGGAGGAACTCCCGGCCATACTGCCCCTCGATGAAGGCCGCGGCCGCCCGGGCCGCCTCGTCGGCGACGCGGGTGGAGTCGGTGCGGATGTAGGTGACCAGGCCCGTGTGGCCCGCCTCGCCGAGGGGAAGGCCCTCGTAGAGCTGCTGGGCGACCGCCATCGTGCGCCGCACGGTGAAACCCAGCTTCCGGGAGGCCTCCTGCTGCAGGCTGGAGGTGGTGAACGGGAAGGCCGGGTTCCGCTTCTTCTCCCGCCGCTTGACGGAGCGCACCTCGAGGGTGAGGCCCGCGCCGCTGAGGTCGACCGGCTCGCCGGGGACGAGGTTGTCGGCCGGGCGCCCCAGCACGCCGGCCAGCACCCGGGCCGTCTCCTCCCAGTTCTTCAGCTCGGTCTTCTCCTGGCCAGCGCCCTGATAGCGGGCGCTGAAGCTCTGCCCGTCGCCGGTCTGCAGCCGGGCCGTGAGGGTCCAGTACTCCTCGGGGCGGAAGGCCTGAATCTCCCGCTCCCGGTCGACGATCAGCCGCACGGCCACCGACTGCACCCGACCGGCGGAGAGGCCGCGCCGCACCTTGCGCCAGAGCAGCGGGCTCAGCTTGTAGCCCACCAGCCGGTCCAGCACGCGACGGGCCTGCTGCGCGTCGACCCGGGCGAGGTCGATGGGCCGCGGCCGCCGGATCGCCTTCTGGATCGCGTCCTTGGTGATCTCGTGAAACTCGATGCGCACGGGCTCGTCGGTGGGAATGCCCAGCGCCTGCGCAAGGTGCCAGGAGATCGCCTCGCCCTCCCGGTCAGGGTCAGTGGCGAGGTAGACGCGCTCCGCCTTCCGGGCGCTGTCCCGCAGCTCCTTCAGGACGTCGCCCTTGCCGCGGATCGTGATGTATTTGGGCTCGAACCCGTCCTCGACCGCGACCCCGAGCTGGCTCTTGGGCAGATCGCGCACGTGGCCCATGGAGGCCTTCACGGTGTACTTCCGCCCGAGGAACTTCTCGATGGTCTTGGCCTTGGCCGGGGACTCTACGATGATCAGGCTCTTGGGCACCCAGATCACACCTCCGTGCGACACGCCACGGCGGGGACGCGTCTCTCCTGCCAGTGGCCTATCCAATACGTATGTATTGCCCGTCAGGTAAGCGCCGAATCGCGCTGCGGATCTCCAACATCGTCAGGCAGGCCTGTACCTCCGCGATGGGAAGACCGCACGTCTCCGCCAGGTCGCCCGGCCACCACGGGGCGTCGCCCATCCAGCCCAGCACCCGCTGTTCCAACTCGGTCAGCCCCCGCGGCGCAAAGTGCAGGGGCCCCTCGGGCGGCGTCAGGAAGCCCAGGTCCTCGAGCACCTGCCGGCCGCTGACCGCAAGCCCGGCGCCGTCCCGGACGAACCGGAACAGGCCGCGCGAGAGCGGACTGGTGATCGGCCCCGGGACGATGAAGAGCTCCCGGTCCTGCTCGATGGCGTGGCGTGCGGTGATGAGCGTGCCCGACCGCTCGCCCGCCTCCACCAGGATCACGGCGTGGCTGAGCCCGCTGATGATCCGGTTGCGCTCGGGGAAGTGCTCGGGGCGCGGGGTGCTGCCGGGGGGCTGTTCCGAGAAGACCGCCCCCGACTCCCGCATCTGCCGGTACATGGCCACCGATTCACGAGGATAGCAGACATCGGCGCCGCCGCCAAGCACCGCCACGGAAGTTCCGCCCGCGCCGAGCGCGCCCCGGTGGGCGGCGGTGTCGATGCCCCGGGCCATGCCGCTGACAACCACCGCCCCCAGCTGCGCCAGCTCCCGGCCCAGCTGCTCGGCCACGGCCAGGCCGTAGCTGGTGGGCCGCCGGGTGCCCACGATGGCGACCACCGGGCGGTCGGGCTCGGCGTTGGGCTCCCACGGGCCGTACTGGTAGAGCACGGGCGGCGGCTCCGGGATGTGCTTCAGCCGCTCCGGGTAGCCGGGCGTCCCAAAGCAAAGCACCCGGAGTCCGACCCGCCGGGCCCGCTCCAGGTCCCGTTCCGCCTCGCGCCGCGCGTCGGCGCTCCTGCGCACCGCCACCGCCGCCCGGGCGACGGCCGGCGTGAAGCCGTTCACCGCGGCGAGCTCCGCCTCGCCCAGCTGCCACGCCTCCTCCGGATTGGGGTGCGCCCGCATCAGCTCCGCCAGCCGGTGCCGGCCGACGCCCTCGGCGCGCCCGTAGATCAACCAGACCAGGGCCGGTTCCATCGCGCTCACCCCCACGACTGCGGCTCCCCGGGACTCTCCGGCCGCCGCCCTGCGCATGCGGCGGCCCCTCCCAGCCGCCGCACGCCTGCCCGCACGCGAAAAGCCCGGTGGCTCCGCTACCGGGCTCGCAGGGGCAGCTCCTGAACCCCCAGCACCAGGAGCAGAACCTGAGCCAGCCCCCTGGCGAGCGGGGAAGTATAGATGTACTCGTCAAGCCGATGGCCGTTGCCACCCAGGGTGACCCCCACCGTCACCGCAGGGATGCCCATCGAGAGCGGGACGTTGCCGTCGGTGGACGAGGGGTAGGTGCGGGTCTGCAGGCCGAGTTCCCGGTGGACGGCCCGCACGAGATTGCAGAGCGGGTGCTCGTCGGGGATCGCCCCCGTGGGCCGGTCGCCCAGCAGCTCCAGCGAGGCCTTCACGCCCGTCTCCCGCTCCACCGCCCGGATGATGCGCTGCACCCGCTCCTCGAGGCGGATCAGCTCCGCCCGGTCCAGCGACCGGAGGTCGAGCACCGCCTCCGCCCGCGCCGCAATCGTGTTCACCGACGTGCCACCGGAGATGAGGCCGACATTGTAGGTGGTCTTCGGGTGCGCAGGAACGCGCAGCTCGCTGATGCGGGCGATGATCCGGCCGAGGCTGTGGATGGCGCTGGGCGCCCCGAACGCACCCCAGGAGTGGCCGCCGCTGGTGGTGACCACCAGGCGGAAGCGCCGGCTGCCCACCGCCTCACGCACCATCCCGCCCAGGCTGCCGTCCAGGGCGATCACGTAGTCGATCTCCTCCTGTAGGGCCCGCACGATGGCCCGCATGCCCTCCAGGTTGCCCAGCCCCTCCTCGCCGCATGTGGCGGCGAAGATCACGTCGCCGGTGAGGCTCACATCCGACTCCACCAACAGCCGGGCGGCGTGCAGCATGGTCGCCACGCTGGCCGAGTTGTCTCCGACGCCGGGGGCCCGCAGGATCTCGCCGTCCACGCGCACGGTCACGTCCGTCTCCACGGGAAACACGGTATCCAGATGGGCCGCCAGCAGCAGGTTCGGGCCGGTGCCCCGCCCCCGCAGGCGGCCGATGACGTTGCCGGCGGCGTCGCGGCTGACCTCTCGCAGCCCTACCTCTACCATGCGCCGCGCCACGTAGGCGGCGCGCTGCTCCTCGTGGAAGGTGGGCGCCGGGATCTGACAGATTGCGATGACTTCCTGCACAAGATCAGGCAGTGCGGTCTCCGCCCCGGCCACCATGCGGAGGGCGGTAGGGCGCTCGAAGTGCATGCGGCGTCGCCCCCTTTGGCAGTTCAATCTCCGATTATAGCGGAAGGTTGTAAGGTTGGAAAGAGTGACCAGTCCGGCGGCTACTCCACCCGCTTGCGCAGCACGACTTCCCACTCGCCCTCGCCCGCGGCGCGCACCGCCAGCACCTCGTCGCCGTACATCTGGGCGCTGCGGGGCACGTTCCGGGTGGCCGGCTCGTAATCCAGCCGGACGAGCAGGACCTGGCCCACCTCCATCTCCTCGAGGGCGATCTTGGTCTTGGCGAAGGTAATGGGGCAGACATCGCCGCGCAGGTCGATGATGCGGTCCGGCTGCGGCAGCGCGTCGGGGCCAGTTGGCGTCATGGGGCATCCTCCTCCGTTGCTACTCCGGCTGCGACAGACTCTCCTGAACCAGCCGCACCGCCTCCTCGAAGTCGGCCGTGCGCCAGACCTGCTCCGAGTGGCCGGCGGGGTAGAGCTTCTCGGTGCGGGGATGCGGCAGCGCGTCGAACTCCGTGCCGATGTACTCGCCGGTCGCCTCGTCGCGCACCACCACCAGAAAGCCGCCCCGCGCCAGATGCGGCCGGTTCAGCTTGAAGCGGGCCGGCTGGGCCGCGTATCCGATCACCCGGCCATCGGCGTCGCAGATCTCCTGGCCGGTGGCCGCCAGGAGCTCCCGGATCTCGGCCGTCTGCACTCGCACACCCCCCGTCCCACAGCGCGGGGGAGGCCGGCGGCGCCTGCCTCCCCCACCGGTCGTCGGGCTAATCTTCGCCCCTGACGCCATCGCCACCTGCTGCGCCCGTCTGCCCGTAGACGGTGCCCTCGTCGGACTTCGCCCTGATCCCGTGTGCCTTGTCGACGCTGGTCAGGTTGTCGGGCGCCGTCTTCATCGGGTTCTCCAGCCGCTCCTGGTCCCGGGCCTCCAGCTTGGCGGCATCCTCCCGCCAACCGGTTCCCCGGCGGTCGGCCATCGGCCCCTCGTGGACCGGCTGTCCTTCCTTCTTCGCCATCGCTCTCCCTCCCCCCGCTCGGGCTGACCGCTGGGCGCGGTCAGGCGTTAGCATGCGCAGGGAGCCGCCGCCCAACCCGGTCCCGGGAGGGCTGCGCCTGCATCCCGCCGGCGGGGACGGGCTCCGCTCCGGCCACGCGGTACTGCAGGGCTTCTGCCAGGTGGGCGAGACCGATGGCGTCCTGGCCGTCGAGGTCCGCCAGGGTGCGGGCCACCCGCAGGACGCGGTCGTGCCCGCGCAGGGTGAGGCCGAACCGATCCATCGCCTCCCGCATCAACGCCTCTCCGCCCGCGGGAAGCCGGCAGAAGCGGCGCAGCAGCGCCGGACCCATCTCGGCGTTGGTGCTGCAGCCCGATCCGGCCAGCCTGCGCCGCTGCCGCTCCCGCGCGGCCAGGACCCGCTCACGCACCGCCGCGGAGGGCTCGGCTGCGGCGGTGGAACGGTACTGCTCGTAGTCGACGGGCTGCAGGAAGAGCTGCAAGTCGAACCGGTCCAGCATCGGGCCGGAGAGCCTGCCGCGGTAGAGGTGCACCGCGGACGCGGAGCAGGTGCAGGCCCGCACGGGGTCGCCCAGGTGCCCGCAGGGGCAGGGGTTGGCCGCGGCGACGAGCATGGGCCGGGCGGGGAAGGCGACGTGGCCGCTCGCCCGGGCCAGCCGGACGACACCGTCCTCCAGGGGCTGGCGCAGCGCCTCCAGCACGTCGCGCCGGAACTCGGGCAGCTCGTCCAGGAAGAGGACGCCCCGGTGGGCCAGCGTGACCTCCCCCGGCCGGATCGGGGTGCCGCCGCCGAGCAGCGCCGCCCGGGAGGCGGAGTGATGGGGCGCCCGGAAGGGCCTGCGGCGCATCAGCCCGCCGCCCGACAGCTCGCCCGCGACGCTGTAGATGCGGCTGACCTCCAGCGACTCGGCGTCATCCAGCGGCGGCAGGACCGTGGGGAGGCAGCGCGCCAGCAGGCTCTTGCCGGCCCCGGGCGGGCCCACCATCAGGAGGTTGTGGCCCCCGGCCGCCGCCACCTCTAGGGCGCGGCGGGCCACCGCCTGGCCGCGCACCAGCGCCAGGTCGCCGTCCGGCTCGCCGCCGCCCTCGGCCGGTGCGGCCGGCTCGGGCACGGCCAGATGCCGCTCGCCCCGCAGGTGGGCCACCAGATCGGACAGGTGTGGGGCGGAGAGGACGGGCGCCAGAGCGCTGCCGGCGGCCCGGCCATCGACCGGGTGCGCATGCCCTCCCGCCGGGTCGGGAGCCGCCCCGGGCGGCCCGGAGTGCCCGCGACACAGCGCTGCCGCCTCCGCCGCGCTCTCCGGCGGGAGGATGAGCCGGAGGCCCTGCTGCGCCGCCAGGGCCATGGCCAGGGCGCCCCGGACCGGGCGGAGGGCGCCGTCCAGCGCCAGCTCGCCGGCCACCGCCACGCCCTCGAGTGCGGCGGGGTCGAAGGCGCCGGATGCGGCCAGCACACCCACGGCGATGGCGGCGTCGAAGCCGGCCCCCTCTTTGCGCGTGTGCGCCGGAGCCAGGTTGACGGTGATCCGCTGCAGCGGGAAGGGCCAGCCCCCGTTGCGGATGGCCGCACGCACGCGCTCCCGGGCCTCGCGCACGGCCGCGTCCGGCAGCCCCACGATCTCGAAGGCAGGGAGTCCGGGGCTCACGTCGACCTCCACCGCCACCGGCACCGCGTCGATCCCCTGCAGGGCAAAGCTCCACACCCGCACGAACACCGTTCCCACCCCGCCAACACTTGTTCGCCTCACCATCATCATGCCAGGCCGCGAGTGTTCTGTCAATCCGTGCCATTCCTGTTATTTTACTCCTTTTGCCCTCTGGACCGATCTCGGGTGACACGGCAGGGGCGGCGGATGCCGGGTGAACCCCAGATGGAAGGCACCGCCGGGTGTCGCAGGAGGGGCGCCTCGGCGCATGTGCACTTCGCAAGCGCCCCCGTGCGTCGAGGGTGACCACCGTCGTTATGTAAACATAGGCTGGTAGCGGACCGCCGTGACCTGACGCGGACGGCACAGGAGGGAGGCCGATGGCGTTTGAAGTCGAACAAGTGGTGGGTTCCGGCAACGTGCAGCAGCTGCTCTGCCAAACGATCCAGCTGGGTGCAGACGCCGAGGAAATCAAGCAGATCGCAAAGACGGTCATCATCGACAATTGTCTGGTCGTCTTCGACAAGGTGATCGTCGACGGTCGCCTGCGCAAGGACATCATGTTCAAGCAGGCGAGCGGAGGCTTCCCCATCCCCGGCACGGTGCAGGGCTGCACGGGCATCACGCGAACGGTGAGCGGCCCCGTGGTGGACCTCGACGTCGAGATCACCTTCAACGCCCTGATCCCTGTACCGGGCGCGCAGCCCGGTGACAAGTGCGTCGTGCTTCAAGCGTTCGTGGAAGGCGAAAAGGAGGAGCCGGCCGACATCCAGCCCAACGGCGCCTTCCGGTCACTTGTCGACAAGTCGATCATCTTCCTCTGCGTGAAGGTGGTGCGCGACGTGGTCACCGACACGCTAGGTAACGGCATGGGCGCGAGTACCACGGGGGTCGTCGTCAACGGCAACGGCAACAACAACGGCGCCATGCTCTGCCCGCAGCGGCGCTCCACGGGCTTCTTCCCCGGCGGCAACGGCACGATCCCGCGGGCGAAGCCCGGGCTCCTGCCCGGCACGTTCGTCGGTCCGACGCTGATCTTCCCCGGCGTGCTCAATCCGGGCATCCCCACGACGGTTCCGCCCATGAACGCGATCGTGAGCCTTCAGGGTACGCAGGTGCAGGTGACGGGCCAGGCCGGCGCGGCGAACAACATGGTTTCGGACGTCACCACCACAGGCGGTACCGTGATCAGCTAGTGCGCGAAAGGAGCCGCCCGGTCCGTGCCGGACGGCTCCTGTTATGCCCTTTCGCTACGCACCGAACGCACCCTTGATGACCTCGCACCGGTAGCGTCCGTCGGGTCCGGGCTCCACCGAGACCACGTCGAAGCGGCACGGCGGCACCGGACCGCCCCGGCGGGCCAGGTAGAGCGACGCCAGGCGCACAAGGCGCCGGCGCTTTTCCGCCGTGACCGCCTCCGCAGGCGAGCCGAAGCCGCGGCCCCGACGGGTCTTGACCTCCACGAACACCAGGACGCCCCCGTCCTCCGCCACCAGGTCGATCTCGCCGGCCCGGAAGCGCACGTTCCGGGCGACGATCCGGTAGCCCAGCGAGGCGAGGTACGCGGCCGCCGCGTCCTCCCCCTCCTGGCCGACCCGCGTGCTCACCTAGCCCTCCGTGAAGAGCAGGGGCGCACCGACGGAGGTGCCGCCCTCGGCGGGCTTCCGGTGCAGCGGACACGGGCCGTACCGCTCGAGGGCGAGCCTGTGCTCCGCGGTGCCGTAACCCTTGTGGTGCGCGAACCCGTATTCTGGGTACTTGGCGTCCATCTCGATCATGTACTCGTCCCGCACCACCTTGGCCACCACCGCGGCGGCTGCGATGGAACAGGAGAGCGCGTCGCCGCCCACCACGGGGACCTGCGGCTGCGTGACGCCGGGCAGGTGCACGCCGTCGATCAGCAGGTAGTCCGGCGTGACGGGCAGGTCGGCCACGGCCTTGCGCAGCGCCTTGTACGTCGCCACGACCACGCTGGCCTCGTCGATGCCCTCAGGCTGCACCATGCCCACGCCGACGGCCACCGCCGTCGCGCGGATGTGCCCGTACAGCTCCTGGCGCCGCCGGTGCGACAGCCGCTTCACCTCGTCGATGCCCGGCAGCTCCACCTCCCCCGGCAGAATCACCGCCGCAGCCACCACCGGCCCCGCCAGCGGCCCCCGCCCCACCTCGTCGACTCCGGCCACGTTGCGGTACCCCATCGACCAGAGCTGCCGCTCGTAGCTGTACATACGATGCAGCTGGGTGCGGCGCCGGTCACGCTCCTCCAGGTGAGTACGGCACTGGCGTACGAGCTTCTGCGCACCTTCGCGCGGATCGTCGGCCAGGGCGGCAATGATGTCGGGGTAGATATCGGGGCCCTGCTCCGCCATCAGTGCTTGCAAACGCTTCAAGCTCATCCTCTTCAGGATGAATCTCTTCACCTGTGGTCACCCCTCACCCTCTTGACTGCTTCAGCCCGGCCGCAACTCGCCAGCCGTACCCCTTTAGGCCTTCAGCACAGTTTGCAGTTGAAATCACAAGTGTGAGTTTCGGCGGGTTGTGTGAAAAATCCTCCCTCATTATTGGACGTGTAGGGATTTCCTTGTGTACTCGTAATATCACAGTTTCGCATCTGCAGGCGGCGGGGGCTGGAGCGTCACGCGCCCGAGCCGCCCCTCGCGGAACTCGCGCAGCACCAGCGCCGCGGCCGCATCCACGTCCACCTGTTCGCCGGCGCGCAGGATCCCCCGGTGGCGACACACCGCCTCCAGGTTCGCCTCTGGATCCGGGTCCAGCCGGGTGAGCCCGAACCGCTCCGCCAGGGCCGGACCCAGCGGCTCCCAGATCAGCGTCAGCAGCTCGCCGGCGACGTCCCGCCGGTCGAAGACCTCGTCCTTGATCGAGCCGATGGCCGCCAGCAGCAGGCCGTCCCGCTGGTCCTCGAACTTGGGCACCAGGATGCCCGGCATGTCCAGCAACTCGACGTCGGCGCCGATGCGGATCCACTGCTTGCCCCGGGTCACCCCGGGGCGGTCGCCCACCGCTGCGCGGCGAGCCCCCACGAGCCGGTTGATGACCGACGACTTGCCGACGTTGGGGATGCCGACCGCCATGACCCGCGCAGGGCGGGGCTTTCGGCCCTTGGCCGTCCAGGCCGCCAGAACCGGGGCGAACGCCCTGCGCACGGCGGCCAGCACCTCCCGGGCGCCGGTTCCCTTCACCGCGTCCAGCGCGACAGCAGGCCGGCCCGGTTCGTTCAGCCGCCGCACCCACTCGGAGGTAGCGGCGGGGTCAGCCAGGTCGGCCTTGTTCAAGATCAGCACCTGCGGCTTGTGGGCCACCAGCCGCATCAGGTCGGGGTTCCGGCTGGCCAGCGGGCAGCGGGCATCGACGATCTCCAGGACCACGTCCACCAGCGGTGCGTTCTCCTGCAGGATGCGCCGCGCCTTGGCCATATGGCCGGGGAACCACTGAATCACCGGCACGGGGCTCCCTCCCTTACGAGCGGTCTCCCTGTGCCGGGGAGGTGAGACCGCCGATCTCCGTAAGCGGCCAGATGCGGGCGAATGCGAGGCCCCGGATGTTCTCCAGGGGCACCTCGCCGAAGTACCTGCTGTCCTCGCTGTTGGACCGGTTGTCGCCCAGGACGAAGACCGAGTCCTCCGGCACCACGTACGGACCGAAATCGCCGGCGCTCATGCGGACGGTGCTCACCTCGGGGAAGCGCACGCCGTTGACGTACACCTCGCCGCCGCGCATCTCCACGGTGTCGCCGGCCACCGCCACCACCCGCTTGATGAAGTCCCGCTCCGGCTGGCGCGGGTAACGGAAGACGACGATGTCACCGGGCTGCGGGTCGCGCAACCGGTAGATGAACTTGTTCACCAGCACCCGCTCGTGGTCGTGAAGCGTGTTGGTCATCGAACTGCCCGACACCTGGTAGACCTCCACCACGAAGGTGCGGATTACGAAGGCGAACAGCAGGGCCAGAACCAGGGTTTCCAGCAGCTCACGCACGGGCGACTTCCGCTTGACGGCCGGTCTCTCTTCCGAGACTTCCGCCATCTAGCCTCTCCTCCCCGTCGGATTCCGATGTGGGTGCGGGGTCTGCCCCCGCGCCTGCGCCCTATAGTGGAACGCTCCGCTCAACCCGGTGAGGGTGTCGAGCGGAGCGATGCGCTTTTGAACCCGGATCAGGCCTCTTCCGGCCGGGCAACCCGACGCTCCCGGATACGGGCGGCCTTGCCGGTCAGGTTCCGCAGGTAGTACAGCTTCGCTCGGCGGACGACGCCGCGGCGGACGACCTCGATGGAGGCCAGGCGCGGGCTGTGGACGGGGAACGTGCGCTCGACGCCGACGCCGTACGAGATGCGCCGGACGGTGAACGTCTCGTTCACCCCCGAGCCCTGCCGCTTGATGACGACGCCCTCGAAGGCCTGGATGCGCTCACGGGAACCCTCGATGACCTTCACGTTCACCCGGACGGTGTCGCCAGGCCGGAAGGCGGGGATATCATTGCGGAGGTACTCGCGCTCGATCTCCTTGATAATGTCAGGCATGATTTCACCCCTTGTACGTGACGTTCGTACCGGTGCTTCCGAGCGTAGCAAGCGGGCCGGCAGCGGACCGTCCGTGATTACACGCAAACCATTATACCAGGGCAGGTTGCCCCTGGCAACATCAACGTTCCTGTGCCCGGCGCCACTCCGCCACGAGGGCCCGTTCGGCCGGCGTGAGGTCAGCAGTCTCCAGCAGGTCCGGCCGCCGCTCCAGCGTGCGGCGCAGCGCCTGCTCCCGCCGCCACCGCTCGATGGCGCCGTGGTTGCCCGACAGGAGGATCTCCGGCACCCGCATCCCCTCGAACTCGACGGGGCGGGTGTACTGCGGCCCCTCCAGCAGGCCGGAGGTGTGCGACTCGGCGACGCTGGACTCCAGGTCCCCCAGCACGCCCGGGATCAGACGGGCCACCGCCTCCACCACGACCAGGGCGGCCAGCTCGCCGCCCATCAGCACGTAGTCGCCGATGGAGATCTCGTCGGTGGCCAGGGCCCGGATGCGCTCATCGAACCCCTCGTAGCGGCCGCAGACGAGGATCAGGTGATCCTCCTGCGCCAGCTCCTCGGCCAGCCGCTGGTCGAAGCGGCGCCCCTGCGGGTCCATGAGGATGATGCGCGGCGGCCGGGCGCCTGCGGGGCCGCGCCCCGCCGCCCAGCGCACCGCGGCGAAGACCGGCTCCGGCTTCATCAGCAGGCCGGCCCCACCCCCGTAGGGGTAGTCGTCGGTCTGCTGGTGCTTGCTCAGGGCGTGGTCGCGGATGTTGACCACCCTGAGGTCGATGATCCCCGCCTCGTTGGCGCGGCCGAGGATCGACTCGCGGAAGACCGGCGCCACGATGGCCGGGTGGATCGTGAGAAGCTGGATCAGCATCGGGCTAGTCCTCCAGCAGGCCGGGGATCGGGTCGATCACCAGGCGGCCGGCCTCGAGGTCGATCTCCTTGACGAACTGGCGCACGGCGGGAACCATGTACCGCTTCCCGGGCGCCGTCTCCACCACGTAGAGATCGTGCACCGGGCTGTTGTGGTCCACCTCGACCACCCGCCCCAGAAGGGTGCCCCGGGTGTCCACCACGTCCAGGCCGATCAGGTCGAAGTCGTAGTAATAGCCCTCGGGCAGCGGGTACGCCTCGGCGCGCGGGACCAGCAGGTTCACGCCGCGCAGCGTCTCGGCCTTGTTCCGGTCGGTGATGCCCTCGATCTCCAGGATCACCAGGTTCTTGACGAAGCCGCGGAACCGAACCCCCGCCGGCCGCTCCGGACCGTCCAGCAACACCCGCCGGAGGGTGGTGAACCGCTCGGGGAAGTCGGTGACGGGAAAGACCCGCACCGCCCCCCGCACCCCGTGGGGCGCGGTCACCTGCCCGATCCGGACCAGCTCGGTACTGGACCGCTGGGCCACTACGCCTCACCCCGGATCGCAATCACCTTTCCGTCCTCAACCACGATCTCGGTCGCCATGACGGCCTCGAGGTTGTCGCCGACGCCCACGGTGGCAATCGCCTGCACCGTGCCCTGCACGACCTCAGACCCCAGCGGCAGCGACTGGATGTGGCTGATCTCCTGCTGGAGCTGCGCCTTCTTCTCGGCGCGCACCGCCCGCTCCTGCTCCACCAGCTGCCGCAGCTGCATCTGCTGCTGCGGGCTGATGGAGGCGGTCAGCTGGGCGCGCTTGACCTGGCTCTCCAGCTCGTTCATCTCGGCGTCCAGCTGCTGGATCGCCGCGTTCAGCTCCGCGGTCAGCCGGGCCTTGAGGCCGTCGGTCACCCGCGCCTTGATCGTGACGGGACGCAAGATCTGCAAGCTCATGACATGAACTCCACCATTACTCGGCGGCCATCCTTCACGGCGGCCGCCTTGACCACCGTGCGAATCGCCTTAGCGACCCGCCCCTGCCGTCCGATCACCTTGCCCATATCGCTGTCGGCCACGCGGACCTCAAGCGTGACGGACCGGGGGGATTCCACCGCCGTGATTTTGACCTGATCCGGGTGTTCCACGAGCCCCTTCACCAGGATCTCTACGAGCCGCTCCAGCATGAAGCAACAACCCCCTGTTCTGGGGTGGGTCGTCCTCGCCCCTTACTTCTTCGCCTCGTCCAGCCTCTTCATCACGCCGGCCTGGGAGAGCAGCGAGCGGGCGGTATCGGTGGGGGTGGCGCCCTTCAGCAGCCAGTTCAGCGCCTTCTCCTCGTCAACCTTCAGCACGGCCGGCTGCTTGGTCGGGTCGTAGTAGCCGATCTCCTCCACGAACCGGCCGTCGCGGGGCGAGGTGGACTCGGCGACGACGAGCCGGTAGAACGGAGCCTTCTTCATACCCATCCGCTTCAGGCGAATCTTGAGAGCCATTCTGGTTCATCCTCCTTGAGTGTTCACAGCCCAATCTATCTGTGCACATCCCGTCCCGGACGGGAGGGATGGAGCACCGCACTGTCCTAGCGGCGGCCGAAGAGCCCGCCGAAGCCCCCGCCCGGAAGCCGGGGCATCTTGCCGCCTCGCTTCATCATCTTCTCCAGACCGCCGAGTTGCTTCATCATCTTCCGGGCCTGCTCGAACTGCTTGATCAGCCGGTGCACCTCGGCGATCGGCCGGCCGGAGCCCTTGGCGATGCGCTCCCGGCGGCGCACGTTGATGATGTCGGGGTTGCGCCGCTCCTTCGGCGTCATGGAGAGGATCATCGCCTCGATGTGCTTGAGCTCTTTCTCGTCGATGTTGATGTCCTTCAGCTGGGCCCCGACGCCGGGCAGCAGCTTCAGGATGTCCTGCAGGGGCCCCATGCGCCGCATGGCCCGCATCTGCTCCAGGAAGTCCTCGAAGTCGAACTGCGCCTTCAGCATCTTCCTGGTCATTTCCTCGGCCTGCTTGCGGTCCACCTGCTCCTGGGCCTTCTCGATGAGCGTCAGCACGTCGCCCATGCCCAGGATGCGGGAGGCCATCCGGTCGGGGTGGAAGGGCTCCAGCGCGTCCAGCTTCTCGCCGACGCCGACGAACTTGATCGGCCGCCCGGTCACCTCGCGCACCGAAAGCGCAGCGCCGCCGCGGGTGTCGCCGTCCAGTTTGGTCAGGATGACGCCGTCGATTCCCAGCTTGCCGTGGAAGTGCTCGGCCGTCGTCACCGCGTCCTGGCCGATCATTGCGTCGATCACCAGCAGGGTGTCGTGGGGCTTCAGGCGCTCCTTGATCTGCCGGAGCTCCTCCATCAGCTCCTCGTCGATCGTGAGCCGGCCCGCCGTGTCGACGATGATCACGTCGCGCCGCTCCTGTGCGGCGTAGTCGAAGGCTCGCTGGGCGATGTCCACCGGGCTCACCTGGTCGCCCTCGGCGTAGACCGGCACGCCCACCTGCTCGCCCAGCACCTGCAGCTGCTTGATGGCGGCCGGGCGGTAGACGTCGGCGGCCACCAGGAGAGGCTTCTTCCCCTCCTTCTTCAGCCTGAGCGCCAGCTTGGCCGCGTGCGTGGTCTTGCCGGCGCCCTGCAGGCCGCAGAGCATGATGATCGTCGGCGGCCGGTCGGCCATGGTGAGGCCGACGTTGGCGCCGCCCATCAGCGTGACCAGTTCCTCGTAGACGATCTTTATGACCATCTGCGCCGGGTTCAGCGTCTCGAGGACCTCCTGGCCCACGGCCCGCTCCTTCACCCGGGCGATGAACGACTTGACCACCTTGAAGTTGACGTCGGCCTCCAGGAGGGCGAGCCGCACCTCCCGCAGCGCCTCGGTCACGTCAGACTCCGTCAGCTTACCCTTGCCCCTGAGCCGTTTGAACGCCTCCTGAAGGCGTTCTTGAAGGGATTCAAACAAGCGCTTCCCACCCTTTCTTATATAGAAGGGTTGGCATCATGCTTCCGCCTGCAGGGCCGCCAGCGTGCGGCGGGCGGCGGCGAGGTCATCCCGGTCCAGGGCCGCCGCGAGTTCGGCCAGCAGCTCCTTGCGCCGCAGGTGCTCGGCCACGAAGCCCAGCCGCTGCTCGTACTCCTGCAGCGCCGCCTCCGACCGCCGGATCAGCTCGTGCACGGCCTGCCGGCTCACGCCGTCGGCGTCCGCGATCTCGGCGAGCGAGAGGTCCTCGAGGTAGTAGGCCCGGATCAGCTCCTGCTGCCGCTCCGTGAGCAGCGGGCCGTAGAAATCAAAGAGCAGGGCGATCCGTGGAATATCCTTCATCGAAGCCGCCCCCTCCGGCGTGATCCCCTGTCAAGGAATTCCCCTTGACAGCGCCGTCGCCTGTTTGAGTATAGGCGGCCCGACCGCGCCTGTCAAGGGGTTCGTATT
This sequence comes from Symbiobacterium terraclitae, assembly GCF_017874315.1. NCBI lineage: Bacteria > Bacillati > Bacillota > Clostridia > Eubacteriales > Symbiobacteriaceae > Symbiobacterium > Symbiobacterium terraclitae. The sequence goes on from NZ_JAGGLG010000006.1 coordinate 149,531, forward strand.
GACATCGTGCGGAGATCCCTCAGGGCGTTGGCCGGTGCCTGGCAGTGCGCCCACAACTCCCTCAATCCTTGGGCCGTCGGTCCTTGCGAGACTCCAGGCGCCTCACTCTCGTTTCCAGCCGAAAGACCCAGACACTGCCGGCCACAAAAGCAACGAACGCGAGCTACCCGGCCACCGTGTTGAACACATCCCAGAAGCGCCCCATATGCACCTCCAAGCTGAGTCTGTCTGATCTTGACTGCGGGGCCACGCCTAAGGTTGCCGCTTCCAGCGATCTGCGTCCCGCTCCCGGTACTTGGCCAGTACCCGGCCAAACGCCTCCTCGAGGTCGATGTTCATCTGGTTGGCCATGGCTGCCACGACGAAGAGAATGTCGCCCAGCTCCAGGGCCACATCCCCCGTGTCCTCCGTCGGCTTCTTCGTCTTCGGCCCCCACCGGTGGTTGACCTCGCGGGCCAGCTCGCCCACCTCTTCCGTCAGCCGGGCGAGGTTGGCCAGCGGATCCCAGTAGCCGAAGGGAGCGATCCAGCGGTCGACCTCCCGCTGCACTTCCCGCAAATCCATGCGCTCACCTCCCGAGCAGAGCGGGGCTGCGCCACACGCCGCTCCCGGCCCCAACAGGGGCGGAGCTACAGCAGCAGCCAGGCCAGGGTCGCCAACAGCCCCACGCCGCCTGTGGCGGCGGCTGCGGCGGCCCCGCGAATCAGGTTGACCCGCCCGCGCAGGTAGCGGTCCAGCGGCGAGACCTCCAGGCTCTCGCCCACAGCCTCCCGGAAGCGGCGCAGCACCCTGGGGTAGCGCGTAAGCGGCAGCGGCCGCTCAGGCAGATCCAGGACGTGGGGATCCGCGACGGACCGGCGCAGGTAGGCGGAGAGCGTGGCCGCCCACTCCTGCATCTCGGGCGAAAGCGACTCGCCGGGCAGGCAGAGCTCGGGGTTCAGCTGCGCCACCCGCTCCACGAACCGGACCTGGGCCAGGAGCAGGGCGTCCGCCTCGGCCCCGCGCTGGGACTGGCGCAGCCATTCGGCGTAGGCGGCCAGGCGGAAGCCGGCCGTCACCAGCGGCAGGGGCTCGCCGGGCACCGGGTGCAGGTCGGCGTCGGCCACCAGGCAGGGGTACTCGGTGAAGACCTGTCGCCAGATGGCGGCGGCCTCTTCGGGCCGCCCCTCGCCCCAGGCCTCCCTCGCCCGGGCCAGCAAGGCGCTGAGGTGGACGGCGTAGGCCAGGTAACCCACCGACTTGCCGTCCACCGGCGTGCGGGCGGCCACCGGGTCGGTGACCACCTGCGCCACCAGCCTCGCTGCCCTGGCTTCGGCCTCGGCGGCCTGGCCCGCGTCCAGCAGCTCCCGGATCGGGGGCAGGGCCGCCCGCAGGTGCTGCCGGAGCCGCGCCTGCCGCTCGGCCGTGGGCACCACCCGGCAGTTGCCCTGGGCGTCGGCGTCCAGCTCGCAGCCCAGGCGCCTCAGGTCGCGCTGCACCCGCAGGAACAGGCCTCCCACCAGGCTCAGGTAGATCAACTGGAACCGCCGCTGCCGCTCGGGGACGAACTCGGCGTACTCCCGCTGGAAGGCGGCCCAGCCCGTCTCCACCTCCTTCGCCACGCGGTCCAGCGACCGGTCGACGCCCAGCAGCTGGGCGGCCGTCTCGCGGCCCACCAGCGGCTCCAGCGCCGACGCCACGGCGCTGCCGATGATGCGGGCGCCCTTCTGGATCAGCGGCTGGGACCGCAGCCGGGCGACCAGGTCCGCGTACAGCCGCATGTTCTGCGCGTGCTCGCTCAGCGCCTGCGCCACCGGCCGGCCGGCGGCGGCGATCTGGTCGGCCAGGGCGCGCAGGGCCTGGGGCGGCAGGGCGTACCGCCGGGCGATGCCCGGGTGCGGCACGGCGCGCGCCAGGTCTGCGACGATCTGGTTGTAGTCGCTGAGGTCAGGCGGGGTCAGGCCCGCCGCCAGGTCGCGGGCGATGGCGGCTGGGTTCATCAGCACCAGCCGCTTGCGCAGGGCCTTCAGCTCCTCCTTGTGCCCGGGGTGCTTGGTCTCCTTCTTGCGTGCGTGCTCGATCTCCTTGAAGCGGCGCGCGAGCGGCTTGACGAAGGCCCAGTTGGACTCCTGTGCCCTCGCCTCGGCCCGCCTGATCAGGTGCTCGGCCAGCCGCTCGGGCAGCTCGTGCCTGAGCTCGGCCACCAGGTTGTCCCATTCCCGCTGGGCGCCCACCCACCGGCCCACTGCCGGGAAGATCAGGTCCTGCATCTGCACCCCTCCGCTACAGGTTGATGCCCAGGGCGTCAAGGCCGCTCCAGTCCAGGTTGGCGTATGTCTGAAGCTCGGCGAGCCACCCCTCGTACGACACGGTCTCCAGGGGCAGAACCCGCCGCCAGGCCGTGCGCAGCTCCTCCCAGTCCGCGCCCGCGGAGAGCCCGGGCGGCCCCTCGGCGTCGGCCGCCACCCGGCCCTCGCGAAGGAAGTCCTCGAAGCAGCCGTCTGCGAAGAGCACACCGCCCTCCGGCAGCGCGACCGCACCGGCGCGCAGCGGGGCGACATGCTGGAACAGGAGTGCGTCCAGCCGGGCCATGCAGTTCAACCTCCTCGGGGCCGCAGTGCGGCGGTACATACTCGTAAGACGTCCCGGTGCGGGGAACCCCTTCAGCGGGGACCGTCAATGAGTATGACTCAGACGAACGCCGATCTGGTTCTCGCCGCGGCCGGAACCTTCTGGCCCCGGAGGCCTGTCCGCTTCGCGCGGCCCTTCGGCGCCACGGCTTGACCCGCTTCGGCGACGGCCGCCCGTCACACGCAGCGACCAGGGGGATCACGCTCCCTGGTCGCTGCCCGTTCACCCCAGCTCATGTCGCCGGGCACTCATCAGCTCAGCGCCTTCAGAATCTCCAGCGCCTCCAGCGTATACTGCGCGTCGCACCCCGGATAGCGGCTGGTCCATACGCCTTCGGCTCCCCGCCGCTGCAGCAGCTCGTCCCGGTAGGCCCGCACGGCCTCCGCCCGGGTGTCGAGCCCTGCGAGCCCCCACAGGATCAGGGCCCAGGTAAGGTCCATCACATCGAACCACGGCTCATGTCGGTACTGCCGCAGGAACCGCAGCGAATCGTCAAGGTACCTCTCCGCCGCGCGCGCCTGTCCCCGCATGTGGTAGACGGCCGCCATCGCGTGCGTGGTGGACAGGTAACCGGGGAAACGCCCGTCCTCCCGCCGGTTGGCCTCCATCCAGGCGACGGCCCTCTCGGTGACCGGGTCGCCGGCCAGTCCCAGTGCACACAGGCAGGCCGCGTTGTTGGCGGTCTCCCAGAGGTCCACGTGCAGGTCGCCGGGCCGGTTCCACTCGGGCGGGTTCGCGCCGTACTGTGCGGGATCCTCCGTCCACCGCCCATCCTCCTGCTGCGTCCGCCGCAGGAACGCTACCGTGGCCCGGCACTCCGGCGTGTCGGCCAGCCCGCTCCAGATCATCCGCATCAGGCTGACGCTCGTGGAGCCCATGTTGGAGACGGGGCTGTTGAACTCCCGGCTCCGCCAGCCGCCGTCCGGGTTCTGCCGCTCCGCCCAACCGGCCGGGGGCGGCTCCGCGGACCCCGTCAGCCGCTTCGCCCGCCACTGCTCCCATGTCGTACCGTGTTGGAGAATGTACTCGAGTGCCAGGGTATCCTGCCTGTCCACAGCCTCATCCCACCTTGTCCGTTGTGGTCGGTCCAGACCCCACCGTCAGCGAGTCGCCGCGCCCGGAAGCCGGCTGCGCCGCCGGGCAGTGACGCCCGCTGCACCGAAACGGTGGCGGATCCTTCCAACTGTAACAGACGGAACAAATGTGCGGTAGGTTTCGCGCTGTGCTGCGGGCCGCAGGCACCCGACGGCGAGGCGCGGGAGCGGAGTCCAACGCGCGCAGAAAAGGCGAATCTGGGTGTTGACCCTCACGCGACGTGAGGGTTTATCCTACCGTCAGGAGGTGAGCAGATGGCGCTGACGGTGAAGGCGGTGGCCGACCTGGCCGGCATCAGCATCCGGGCCCTGCACCACTACGACCAGATCGGGCTCCTGAAGCCGGCCGGGCAGTCGGCCTCCGGCTATCGGCTCTACTCCCAGCAAGACCTGGAGCGGCTGCAGCAGATCCTGTTCTTCCGCGAGCTGGGCTTCGGCCTCAAGGAGATCAGGGAGATCATCGACAGCCCCGACTTCGATCGCCGGAAGGCCCTGCTGGCCCACAGGGCCGCCCTGCAGCAGCGACGGGAACGCATCGACCGGCTGATCCACACGATCGACCGGACGCTGGAGAGCATTGAGAAGGAGGATGCCCCGATGACGAGGGAAGAGATGAAGCAGTTGTTCGACGGCTTCGACCCGAGCGAGTACGAGGACGAGGCCCGGCAGCGCTGGGGCGGCGGCCGCGAGTTTGCAGAGTCCATGGAGCGCACCCGGAAGTACACCCGGGCGGACTGGGAGAAGATCAAGGCAGAGGCCGGCGAGATCTACGTGAACATCGCGAACCTCATGGACCGGGACCCCGGCGACGAGGCGGTCCAGGAGTGGGTCGGCCGCTGGCACGAGCACATCAACAAGTGGTACTACTCCTGCTCGCTGGAGGTCTTCCGGGGCCTGGGTGAGATGTACGTGCAGGACGAGCGGTTCACGAAGAACATCGACAAGACCAGGCCCGGCCTGGCCCGCTTCCTGCGGGACGCCATGCGGATCTACTGCGACCGGCGGAAAGGCAGGTAACAGCCGCTTGCAGGGGGCGCCCCGTCTGCCGGTACGGGCAGGCGGTGCGCTCCCGCGTCGCGGCTGCGGCCAGGTGCAGCCCGCCGCCCACGCCGGCGGCCGTATTCTCCCGATCGCTGCGGCGAGGCGCAACCAGCCTAACCGAGTACTGGGTAGGCAAGCAGGGAGGACCCCCGCGCAGGGGGGGCCTGGGAGCCCGCATATTGCCGCCTCGCGTTCGCAGCGGAGGGCGTCGGTTGTAACCAAAGGAGCGAAGGCGAACGTGCCCTAAGTAGCCAGAAAGCTACCGCATGTGAAGTGACCGACATGATGTGGAGTCCGATGCTCCTGTTGATCGCCGGAGCGTCCCTTGTTCTTCTGGTACTATCAGCCACGTTATCGCGATAGGCCAGGATCGCCGGTAGAAACCGCTGACTCAGCCGAATCCCGGTTGAAGGAACAATACGCTGCCCGTTGAAACATTAAACTGGTAAACGCACTCCATGCATGGGAGCCGTGATAGGCACATGGAAGGCGACTTGGCTGTTAAGGTGTTCGGGGTGCTTCACGCTGCATTCTTTGATGCTCAAGGTAAGCCGATTCCGTTTTTCCTACGTGAGAAGGCGAACACCCAGTCCGACCCGCTGGACGAGCACATCAGTGAACTAATCACGGGGGCTATCAAAGGCGTTGAGTGCTTCAAGGCCGGTTCCATTACCAGCCCTGACTTGGCTATCCTCGACAGCTCTGTGCTGCAGGGAACCTGGAAGGAGAGTGACCTGCAAGACCTCAACAAGGCGCTCGCTATCGAGGTCAAGAAGGTCGAGCGGGGCAGGAACGGGGTCGTCGCGAGGGCAACCGGAATGGACTATAATTCCACCCCGCCTTCCAGCCACGTCTATCTCTACGACAAGAACGACAGAGCGTTCATGGTTCGTTGCTTCTACCTGTTCGTTTCCACCGAGGCAGCCGCCGACAAGAAGAACACCATCGTGACTGCCCTCACACTGTGCGACGGTGCCGCACTGAACACCGACGTTGACCTCTACAAGCAGATCGTTGCTCCCCGTGACAAGCAAACTGATGTCGGTAGCTACGGCGAAGGTGCGATTCGCAATCGGCCGATGCTAATCTTCCCGAATCCGCTTGGGGTGGACTGGTTGGACAGGACACCTTCGCTAATCCATCCGGCGCCAGATCTCGAAAGGGTAGACGGTCGGCTTCGCCGAATCTGTACCATCAAGCGTACCCTCGCCGGAACAGACGGTAAGGAGTTCAACACGTTCTACTGCTACCAAGACAGCGACCTCTCTACGTATAAGGGTGCCGCCGAAGTAACCGACCCGTTCCCCACTCCCAAGGAACGTCAGCAGGGTAGACGCGGCAAGTTCCGAGTACCGGTTGAGATCCAATAAGCACAAACGGGGCGGTCATGACGACCGACCCGTTTTTCGTTGTTCTGTTAGTCTGCCGAGGCGCTGGGAAGGGCTGCGACTTCGGCTTTAGCGTTGGCGTTGGTATTGGCGTTGGCCTCAGCCCTAGCCTTAGCCTTAACCAAGCGGTCCAAGACGGCTCTAGCCACGTCTCCAACAGCAGTAGCAGCATCCAGTGGCTGTCCAGACTTCCTGATCGCGGTTCGCAGCTGGCTGTAGTGCTTCAAGCATACTCCTTCTGCGATAACGACCAAGTCGCCTGCCGGGGCATCAGGGTTACTGCTAACCAGCCGGTCAAACAGAGCCGTACTTTCATCAAGAATGGTCCGAAGTACTTCTTCCCATTCTGCTTCACTGGTCGTGACATCGTTGGGAGTTACCTTCTTGCAGACCAACATGATGTCATGCTCGATAGAGTTCTTCCCTAGCAACGGGACCCCAACGCTCATCTCCCCCTGCACCGGCCATGCGGCCACGCACTTGAACCCTGCATCGATGATCGCCTCAGCAACGCTAACCCACGCTCTTTCGTCGGCATGGTGGAACGTAAAGACCAGAACGCCGTCGTCCTTGAGCACCCGGTGGGCTTCCTTGAACACCCTCGTCATCACATCCGAATAGAATGCCGCGTCCTTTCCTTGGGCGGAGTTGACAATGGCCTCTTCGGCACGCCGGGTGGTCGGTTCCTCAAACTCAGGGTAACGGCCCTTCAAGGCCAACCGAAGCCAAGCATAGAAGAAGTCCGCCAGTTCCGAATAGTTGACGTTATCGAAGTATGGCGGGTCGGTAATCACTGCATCGACGGAACCGTCGGGAATTCCTTCCAGGCGGGTTGACGAAGCACACCGTACCAAAGCGTTAGCGTCGGTGTTCACCAGGTCATCCCACGTTCGGGCGAAGCGCGCTCGAAGCGGCTTGTCTAGCGGAGGATAAACAACGCTCTTCTCACCCTCGTCATTGATCAGCCGTTCACTCGGATACTGGCACCATTCCTTGCCCTTCCGCAGTTTGGAGTAGAACAGCGTCGAAAAGGCTCCAGAGGAGTCCGGTGTTCCCCACAGATTGTTCTCCAGCGGCACCTTCTCAGGAGCCAGAACGTGGTGGCTGAACATATGCCGAACAGCACCCGTACCTCTACCCTTGAAGCTAGTGAACATGTTGTTGAACTCGAGAGTGGCACTGAACAATAGAACAAAGAGTTCCTTCACATTATCTGTGGCTACGTGCGGGGGTAGGTCTAAGATCCCGTGGAGCAGCGTGGAGAGGCAGTAGAGTTGCCGAGGGTTGAAGCAGTCCCGCCATAGGCGATAGTTGAAGTTGAGGATCTGTCGGGTGTTGTACCCGTCTTCGATGGCGACATCCGGGACGAGATGCTCCTCCTCAACCAACAGCCTGCTCGCTTCTTCGTACAACCTCAGGTCAGCTTCGCTAGGAGCTTTGTAGTCTCGGTATCCGCACCTATCACAACGGTAGTCAAGGGCATACATCCGATGAGTGGGGACTTTCTCCAGCTTCCGAACTACGTCGATGATCCTGTGTGTCTTGCCACAGACTGGATTCTGGCACTTGAAGGAGGACTGAGTCGCCGTACCTTCATGCGGGTTGTACATATGATGGCAGGAACCACATTGTGCGATCTTGTGACGAACATCCGGCAGGGCGTTTACCTCACCGCACTTTGGGCAGGAGGAATGCCCACGGGGATCTTTGGCCGCATAGACGGCTTTGGAAAAAACTCGCGTCGGAAACAGGGGAGTAACAGTCCCGCAGGCGGGGCAAGGGAGTTCCTTGACCCAAAACGTGTACATGACGTCGGCTTCATTACTGCCACATTTGCCGCACTGGGTCTTGTAGAAGCGGGTAATCTTCGGAGCAACATGAGACGCTAGGTATTCAAACGCACGGTCCAAGTCTACCAGTGCAACATCCTCGAAAGCCTTCCGGACCTGGAACCATGCTACCGGGTTGATGTCCTGGCCAATAACCTTAGCTCCCAGCCGCAAGGCTTCGCCTAGGGTCGTGCCCGACCCCATGAACGGGTCAAGAACGACCTTGCCCGTGAAATCGCATCCGATGTAATACTGCCCCCACACGTCGGAATCCTCGGGAAGCAGGGACCCCAAAACAGTCGCACGGAAAACGCTTCCAAGGCGTTTGGCCCACCATTTGTGCATATGGTACACAGGACGATAGATGTTCTTTCGGTAGCTCTCAACCTTGGCCAAACGGTTGATGTGCTCGATCGGAAAGTCACGTTCGATAGCGGAGGTCATGGTGGCGCTTCGTCCCCCTTTTGCCACAGTGATTCTCGCAGCCGACTCAAATACCCTGTCTGCGTGTGACGGTCCGCTTCCTACGCCCGGTAAGAACTGGCTAGCGATGGTCGTCTGTTCCGTCCGGGATGTCAGAAAACGTACGCGTAGTTCATAGTCTTTTCCTGGCTGGAGACGGTGCTGCCCCAGTCGGGGGGCGGCTCGCTGGCCTACGCTACAGTCTTTGCCATCAGGTTTCGAACCGACTCCCACGCCCGATGACCTCCACGTCCCAGAAACGGCCATGTGGAACATGACATCGCTAAGGGTTTTCCGAATGACCACTTCTTACCTAGGAGCCTGTCTGAGTAAGCCAGTTCTGTAGGAGCAAAAGGGTTCGGTGTCCAATGTCTTCAGCATGAGCAAGAAGACGTATCGACCGTATGA